>CALESG010000109.1 GCA_937907215.1 uncultured Ruminococcus sp. | reverse complement strand
TTCAGAATTGAACGGCAGAGTAAAAGTCTTGCTGCCATCATAGCACATCATCTGGTCGCAATGATTATCAGCACTGTACCATTTTGCGAAGTAAACACACTGACCCTTCACAATTGGATAATACGAAGTTACGCCATTTTCGCTGTAAACATCCACAATTTCGTGAGTTATCGTATCCATGCGGCAAATAGAGCCTATGCTGTCCGTATATCGTGTAAAATAGATGTATTTTCCGTCCTCAGAAAAGAAAGGCATTGCGTCCTCTGCACGATCATTTGTCAGCATAGTTACCTCTTGTGTATTTATATCAAGCAAAGCAAGATCATACACAAAATCACCGATACTGTTATCCCAATATCCACGCTTGAATACGATTTGTTTCCCGTCAGGCGACCATTTTGGATCTTCATTTCTGAATCCGCTGTTCTGCGTGAGGTTTTTGATATTCCCATTATCATAGAGGTAAACATCCCATTCGTCAGCCGCTTTGTCGATTGCCATAAATGTGATTTGTTCAGGTGTGACACCGAAGCTGCCGTTCATAGCATGAACGAAATCACCGCTGATTTCCTCTGTGTTACCGTCCGGAGTTCGAAGATACATCTTGCTGTCTAATGCAGTATATTCGCTGTAGGTATGCCAAAGCAGCCAGCCTTTTGGCATCGCTGCAACCGGATCTGCCCAGCCGCTTTCCGGATAGGATTCATGCTGAGGAGTATCTCCGCTTTCATGAAACGGCGTGATCTTTACATAGTCAATTACAAATTCTGTCGTATCAAAATCCGGCGTACCTGCCCAGTATTTTGGGAACCACAAACCAAGCCAGAATCGACTTTCATTTGTGGGAATATACTCATAAGCTGTATAGGTCAGCACATCATCAAAATAATACTCAACTCTCGGTATCTCAGTATCGCTGCCGGTATGCCAATCTAAGCGGTATGTGTGAAATTCGCCGTCTGACTGATTGCCGCAATCTACAGATTTTGTTTTGTAATCCTCCTCCGTGACCCAGGTGGTACAGAGTGCATGGCTAAGGCTAAGCTCGTCATTTTTGTCACGTCCGGGAAACTCAATGTCGATCTCGTGATTAGTGATTTCCAGTGTATCTCCGGAATAATCCTCTTCATATTCAAATGTCCACATTGCCGAGCAGCAACCAAGCTCCGGAGCGATTTTAGCACGTATTTCATAGCTTCCGGAGGCATAATAGTCTCTTGTAGCAATCGCACCACCGCAGCGTTTTCCGTCCAAACGACGGCTGCCGTCACTGTTTATACCATTTTGCTCTCCTTCGTATAAATTACCAAGACCTGTGAAAACCAGATTTCCGTCACGAACAGCAACATTTTCAGAAATCACACCGCCGTTATAGTCAACTTTTTCACCGTTTTCCGTCACTGTACCGCCCCAGTTTTTCTCAGCGATCAGCCATTTGTTAATATCTAGCCATGAATCGGTAAAATCATCGTAAAAAATATCCGTATCATCAACTGCGGCTATATTCTGCGAAAAAGGTATCATGCAAAATACGGTCGTTACAGTCATAAAGCTTAATGTACGCTTAAAAATATCCAGCATAAGATGTTTCATAAAAAAGCACACTCCAATATATGTTTTCTAATTCTATTGTATCATATTTATGCAAAAAAAACAAGTGGCAGTTCAAAATTTTATACTATACATAGATAAAAAAATCATGCATCCATTAAACAGACAAGTTTTATCTTTCTCTAATTCAATTTAAAGCTTACCATTCGGTCCAATAATTTCCGTCCTGTTTGGGGTTGACAATTCATCATTTTCAAAATAATTCATAGCACCCTAAACAGTGAGTGTGTATATGAAGTGAAAATGTTTTTTATTGTACTTCTTCAGCAGTTCCCACGCCTCAGCTCTCGTAATTATTTTACTCATTTAGATACACAACTTTCTCGATTATATTAAAATGAGGCTTTAAACAGAGAAAAGTTTAAAACCTCATTTCTTCAATTTTTCATACAAAAAAATTATCCATTCCTTAAATTATATAATACCAACTTTGATACTGTTCAAGTTAAGCACTCACTACAGGATATGCATTATTTATATACTGTAATCATCGCCATTTCCGTCACGATCGGCAATATCCTGAACGGTGATACTGTCAAGATATCCACTGATCTGCTTATAAAGTCCCTCCCAGACAAAAAGCGTGGAGCATTGAGCTTTTCTTGGACAATCATTGTCATCGTATTCAAGACAGGCAATTGGAGCAAGATTTCCCTCAGTAGCACGGAGAATATCACCAACTGTTATCTCACCGGCTTTTTTTGTCAGCAAATACCCGCCTTTATTTCCACGTGTAGTTCGGAGCAGACCGGCTCTGTTCAGCATGGGGACAATTTGCTCAAGATATTTTTTTGATATACCCTCGCTTTCGGCAATCTCCTTCAGCGAAACATAATCGTCACATTGGTGTTTTGCCAGATATACCGCCATTCGCAGTGCATATCTGCCTTTTGTTGAAATCTTCATACTGGTCACTCCCTGATAAAATTACTATACCTAATTATATCATAGATTTAGTATGAATTCAAGTGTTTCTGAAAATTATTTTAAGGTTGCAAAGTCGGCATTTCTATTGATTCTAAGAACAAAATCCTTGAAAACATAGTAAATTTCTGTATAGATAGCTTTAAAAACCTGTATTCATAGGATAACACCTATGTCTTTTTGGCAAATTTTGTATATGACTGCGTTGAAAAAACTTATCATACGACAGTATGCTTTAATTTTTGAATACAGGTTCTTATATATTATGATTACATCTAATCTTATTTATTTTGCCTGATTGATAGGCTAAATTTGTATTATAGTGTACTTTTCCTGCCTTGTCGATAGGTTTTATAATATTTTTTGAAAATTTTTCAAAGTCAGTACAGTACCTCATATATTCATCGCATCGTATACAGAAATACTGTGCATTACAGAAGTAAATATTTTACCGTGATTTGTCCCTGAAAACAGCTTTTCACCATTCTGAAAAGCTATCAGCTGTGCTGTCGGAAACTCCATCCATGCACCGTCGTCAAGAGGCTTGGTACTGAAATAATAACCGTTATCATTTTTTATGTAAAACAGTGTTTTCTCCATATTTTTGTGAACGTAAAGAACCTCGCCGTCTGAGATAATCAGATTCAGCTTGTTTTGTTCCGAAAGTTCTTGCACCACTTCATCTACCACTGAAAAACGTTCACTCTCATTACCTGGACGTACCTTCTTCAGCTTGTCAAGCAAATACAGAAAAACACGCTCGGAATCCATGTTTCCCTGCTGTGCCGACCGATACGGAAAAGTCCTGTTTACCGTATAAATCGTGCCATTATGTATCAGTGTCCAGCATTGTCCCAATGCATCCGTTCCACTGAACGGATGGCAGTTTTCCGTTTTGATCGCACCTGCTGTAGCAAGTCGTATATGTGCCATAAAATGCTTTTGAGGTTCAGTTGCTCGAATGATTTCCTTTGCAAGTTCGCTTTTTACAGAACTGACAGCCTCTTTTACAATCTCAAAATCTCCACGATGTTTACGATATATTCCCCATCCGTGAGGATGCTGTACACCGTGGCTGAAAAACTCTGATAAATAGCCTCTTATATCTTCATCTTCTTTCAGACTTGCACCGAATAATTCACACATTATTCTCAGCTCCTATCATAAATTTTAACACAATACCTTTGATTTGCTGTAAGTTTTCTTTCCTGATATTCAAGCACTTTTTCAGCATAGGTATATCCCTGAAAAAAATGCTTCATTTCGGTAATTATCACCTTTGCATTATCAACATAATGCTTATTGGGCATATATTTTGCAGCTTCCTTATGATCTAAAACAGCTTTTTCCTGTAACTTGGCAGTAAAATCAAAGTCAGGCAAATGAAGCAGGTACAACATCAAAAGGTGTGCAAATTCAGCATCTTCGCTGAAAACCCCCACATCACTCAATGGATTTAAGTCAAACATTCGCAACTCAATGTGATCAATACCATTTTTCAGTGCATCAAGACTGTATGTACCCCTTGGCTTCAAACGAACAGGCAAATATAACTCCGCAGGCGACAGAAGAAAACCGTCGTAAATATAGCCCTGTATGCTGTCGGTGAATGATTCAATATCGCTGTAGTCAAGAGTCGGTATGAATTGATTCCAGTAGCCGAACTTAGAATTTCTCATCGATCCGTAACCGCTGAATGTCTTGCCTGAACCACCTGCTTTAACAAACGAACTGTCATATACGGGACTTGCAGCAGTCAGAAGAACGATCATCCAGCTATGCAGGAAAATCTGCTTCATGAGTCTGAAATAAACTCTGTCCCTGAACTGCTCAAACTCCTGTCCGGTATCATTGATCTCACGGAGATAATCTTCTGAAAGTGAAAAATTAAAATGTATTCCCGAATAAAGCATCATGGGTTTGCCGTACTTCTGTTCAAGCTGTTTGCGATAATTGAATTTTGACGTTTCCATACCAGAATAGGCAACAGGAATTTCCGATGCGTCTGAAAAATACGGAGGATTTGAATAGACATGAAGCTTCTCACTGCTTTCAATAATTTTTTTCCTTGCAGTCAGATCCCATTCCGCAAGCTCTGCTATGGCATTTTTAACAGAATCATTTACGCCTGTAATAATTTCAAGCTGATTTTCGCAGAAGTCACGCTGCAAATGTGGATCATCGAAAGGATGTGGGGTTTGAGCAAGTCTGCCGTTTTTATCAATTCGGAGCGTTTCACGTTCCAAGCCGAATCCGCCCTCGAAAAAATAGTTACTGAATGTATTCATCACATCACCTCAAAAGCGTCCGCCTGAAATTATCAAGCAGACGCTATTTTTTCATTTTAAATTGTATAGTCCAGTTTTCTTTCATCAATGATTCGCTTGGATTTATGCTCCGAACGTGTATCAAGACCGCCGTCAGAATGTACAACCACTTTGTAAGGCTTTACTCCAATTCTTGCCTTTAATGCTGCTGAAACCTTTTCTGCAACAGAATCATCAGATGCAGGATTATCGGAATTTTTCTCGATCTCAACAGAATATTTGCAGGTGAAATCCTTTTCAAATACACGAATAAGATATTCGCCTGTCACGCCGTCAAGTTCTCTGATAACAGCCTCAATATCGCTCGGAAATACATTAACAGCTGAAACTATAAACATATCGTCCTTTCTGCCATTAATGTGGATTCTGCCATGAGTTCGTCCGCATTTGCAGGGAGTGTTATCTATGTAGCCGATGTCGCCTGTCTTGAAGCGAATGAGAGGTCTTGCGTGTTTACGGAGTGTTGTGAATACCAGTTCGCCCACTTCACCTGGTGGCAGAATCTCACCTGTATGAATATCAACCGTTTCCACAAGAATATGATTTTCCGCAATGTGCAGACCGTCATGATACTCGCATTGTGCGGCACAAGCGCCGAAAATATCGGAAAGTCCGTAAAAATCGTAAACCTCAGCACCCCATAGATCTTCAATCGCCTTTCGTGTTGCGTCAATAGAACCGCCAAGCTCACCTGCAACAATAATTTTCTTGATAGACAAATCCTTTTTCGGGTCGATGCCTGCTTTTTTCGCTTTTTCGCCTAACTGCCATGCATATGACGGGCTTGTCCAGATGATCGTTGGCTGATAGGTTTTCAGAATAAACAACAGTCTTTCACTGGGTAAAGTTCCGCCCCAGATACACAATGCTCCAAGGTTCTGTGCTCCGATTACATCAGGACCGCCAACATACAAGGAGAAATTCAATGCGTGAACATAACGATCATTTGGTCTCATACCTACCTGCCAAAACCAGCGGCTTTCTGTATCTTGAAATTCATCAAAGTCCTTTTTAGTAAACGGACTCATTGTCGGCACTCCTGTCGAGCCTGATGATGTCGAAATAAACACAACATCTTCTTCAGGAACGGCACATAATTCGCCAAGGAATGAGCCTACACCCTGTGTGTCACGCTGCGTGGTCTTGTTAATGAAAGGGAACTTCTGAATATCGGCAAGAGTGTGAATATCCTCCGGATTTACGCCCGCTTCATCAAATGAACGCTTGTAATAGGGAGCGTTGTCATAGGCAAACTTCACAATCTCTTTTAAATCTTCAAGCTGCTTTTTTTCAAGCTCCTCACGGGGCATTGTTTCAAGTTTCTCATTCCAGAATTTATTGTTAACGTCTCTTGTACTCATGTTACATTACCTCCAATTATTTCACAGGTTTTCCTGTACTGTTATTATTATACACCTATTTTACCTATTTGTCTAATATGTATTATCTATAAAAATCTATAGATTCAATCTATAATGCATTACTTTCTCCAACGCGAAAGATACTGCTGAAATCTGTTGAAAAGAAATGTCACAGCAATAACGACAATACCAATGACAAGCAGACCGGTAATCGTGCGTGTATAATCGCCAAAATCAGAGTAATATTTGACATAGTAGCCCATGCCATCCCTTGCTCCGATCATCTCGGCAGACGTCAGGAGAATAAATGACACGCTAAGTCCCTGATTGCAGCCAAGGAAAATTTGCTGAAGTGATGCCGGAAGAATAACAGATGAGATGTCAGAACAACAATTTTATCAGAAAGAAAAATCGCTTCGTCAATGTCGTGAGTTACAAATACCACAGTTTTCTTGTTTTCTGTTTTTTCTCCCTCCCACAATTTCAAAAGCAGCTCCTGCAATGCAATACGATTTTTCGCATCAAGAGCGCTGAACGGCTCGTCCATAAGAAGAATTTCCGTATCCATTGCCAACGCTCTTGCAATTGCTGCTCTTTGCTGCATACCACCTGAAAGCTGAGAAGGATATTTATTTCTGAAGTCGCTTAGTCCCACTTTGTCCAGAAATTCATCTGCGACTTGCCGCCGCTGCGTTCGGGATAATTCCTTTCGCACCTGCTGAATACCAAAAGCAACATTCTTTCGTGTTGTCATCCACGGAAAAAGAGAATAATGCTGAAATACAACACTACGATTGATGGCTGTGCCATTCACCTTTTCTCTGTCTATCAGTACCTCACCCTCCGTTGGTTTATTAGTTCCCTTCAAAACGCTGAGAAGTGTGGATTTTCCACAGCCGCTTGCACCGATAATACTGACAAATTCACCATCATTTATACGAAAGCTGACATTTTTTAAAGCTGTGAAGCTCTGCTTTTTCTCGATATAATCTACGGTCAGATTTCTAATTTCTATTTTACTCGTATTCATTGAAACGCTCCTGCAACTGCTGATATACGGCATTATCCGGATTTTTCTCAATCACTTCTGCCAATGCATTCTTGTATATATCTGTATTGTAAAGAGATTGGATGTCATAATCCTCCGTATAGCCAAGTGCTACTATCGTATCTTTCAAAGCAATCGTACTCTGCTTATCGGGATCGGGACTACTGTATCCATAACCGTCATAAACCTCAGTTCTAATACAATCTTCATCAATATCGATATATTTCTTAACATCTGAAATAGTGCCGTCTTCATTGGTTTGAGTAAAGTTATACGCACGAATTAAGGCACGCTCAAATGCTGTGAACTTTTCTGTATTATCATTTAGATTGGAAGTTGCAGCGACCTGACGACAGCAGGGCTGATTCTGCAATAATTGATTTTTTCATGTGATTCACCATTTCCTTTCCTTATGACAATTCTATTATACACCTACTTTGCCCAGCTGTCCAATATGCATTATCTATAAAAAGCAATAGAGTGTATCTATAAACAAAAAAAGGTGAGCATATTGCTCACCCAATTTTCAAACTTTCAGATATTCTTTCAGTTTACTGATATATACATTCCCGACTTCACTTAGAAGTACATTCTTTCTTGTAATATAGCCAATTTCCATAATGCTGTCATCATCAATCGGAACAGCTGTATAGTCATCACCGTTAAGACTGCCACAGATAATTCCAGAACAGAATGTGTAGCCGTTCAAACCTTTCATCAGATTCAGCATGGTGGAACGGTCTGACGCTTTTATCACACGTGCATAATCCGACGTACTGTAGATCTCCTCCGCAAAGTAAAATGAGCTTTTATCTCCCTGTTCAAAGGTCAGGCAAGGATAGCTTTCAAGCTCCTCAAATGTTATTTTTTTACTGTTTGCAAGAGGATGTTCTTTCCAAAGATATACATAAATTCCGCAGTCAATTAGATGATGAAACTCCAGATGATTTGTTTGCAGGATCTTGGTGATGACCTGTCTGTTGAAGTCGCTGAGATACAGCAGACCGATTTCACTTTTCATAGAAGATACATCACTTATTACTTCAGGTGTTTTCGTTTCATAAACTGCAAATTCATATTCAAAGGTGTCAAATTCCTTGACTGTGTTCACAAATGCCTTGACAGCAAAGGAGTAATGCTGTGTGGAAACGCCAAATTTTTTCTTGACCTTTCTGCCTAAATATTTCTCCTGCAAAGTTTCATACTGCTGATAGAGCTGTCTTGCGTAAGTCAAAAATTCTGTACCGTCAGCAGTCAGAGATACTCCCTTTCCGCTGCGATAAAAAATCGTAATTCCAATTTCCTTTTCAATCTCATGCACAGCACTTGTCAAGGATGGCTGTGCAACAAAAAGCTGTTCTGCCGCTTTATTCATAGATCCTGTGTCAGAAATTGTGATAATGTAATTTAATTGCTGTAAAGTCATAATATTATCCTTTTAGCTTTATTTTCTTTCTTAGGTCTGAAAGACGATTCAGAGCCTCATTCAGAGTATCATTCTTCTTTGCAAAATGCAGTCGAATATAGCGATTTTCAGGTTCTTTGAAAAAGCTTGAACCCGGTACAGCTCCAACTCCTACATCTCTTGCGAGTACCTCGCAAAATTCCAGATCACTGTCATATCCGAACTCTGAAATATCAAGCAGAATATAATATGCTCCCTGTGGAACAGTGTGACGGATATTCAAATCATCCAGACCCTTGAGGAACAACTCACGCTTCTCGGTATATTTTTCTTTTAACAATTTGTAGTACTCATCACCGAATTTCAGCCCTGTTACAGCAGCCTCCTGCAATGGTGCAGCAGCTCCGACTGTAAGAAAATCATGAACTTTTTTTACTGTGTCAATTACATAAGACGGAGCAATAACATAACCCAGTCGCCAGCCCGTAATAGAATATGTTTTTGACAGAGAACTGCACTGAATGGTACGTTGCCACATTCCTGGCAAAGTAGCAAAATAAGTATGCTTGTTCGGCTCATAGATGATATGTTCATATACCTCATCGGTGATAACAAATGTATCATATTTTTCTGCAAGATCAGCTATGATCTGCAATTCATCACGGCTGAAAACCTTTCCGCAGGGATTGGACGGATTGCATAAAATAAGTGCTTTTGGATGCTGTTTGAATGCTGATTCCAGTACGTCCACATCGAAATTAAATTCAGGCGGATTCAACGGAACATATATCGGCTCAGCACCCGAAAGTATGGTGTCTGCTCCGTAATTTTCGTAAAAAGGCGAAAATACAACGACTTTATCTCCAGGATTGGTTACGCTCATCATAGCCGCCATCATTGCTTCCGTACTGCCGCAGGTTACAACGATTTCGCTGTTAGGGTCTATTGTCTTGCCCGAAAAATGTGCGTATTTTTCGGCAAGCGCTTCACGAAAATTCTGCGCACCCCATGTAATGGAATACTGGTGAAAATCCTCATTTGTAACCTGCGCAAGACGGTCTAAAATTTCTTTTGGCGGCTCAAAATCCGGAAATCCCTGTGACAGGTTCACAGCTCCGTACCGGTTGGAAATTCTCGTCATTCTACGGATAACTGAGTCCGTGAAATTTGCTGTTCTGTTTGATAATATGGGCATATTATTTCCTCCAATCTCTGCGAATCTTCTCCCATTTTGCATCACGGGACTGAATAATTATTTGAACGTCCTCGTCTGTCAAATGTCTGAATCGACTTTGTTTTTTAAGATAATCTGATACGCATGTAAATTCCTTCGGATCATAATTTAACGTAAATTCGCCGTTTTCATACTCTGCAAGATACCACAGACCGCAGTCTACAATTTCTCTTGCAGAGTCAATAGTATCGCTGACAGGTATTCCCCAACCTGTAGGACATGGTGCGATAACATGAATATATTTCGTACCCTTGATTTTTGATGCTTTTTCTACCTTATTCAAAAAATCAGTCATGTATCCCACGGTAGCCGTTGCAGCATAAGGAATATCATGAGCTGCCAAGATTTCAAACATATTCTTTTTCGGACGGATATTTCCGTGTATATTTTTACCTGTCGGCGTAGTCGTTGTCTTTGCTCCAAAAGGCGTAAGACCGCTTTTCTGAATTCCCGTATTCATGTAAGCTTCATTGTCATAGCAGATATAGATGATGTTATCGTTACGGTCGATCGCTCCGGAAAGTGCCTGTATTCCGATATCTGCCGTACCACCGTCACCTGCGAATCCAATGGCTGTAAAGTCTTTGATGCCTCTTGCACGGAAACCTGCTTCAATGCCTGTAAGCATAGATGCAGTGCCAGCGAATGTAGAAATTATGGCATTATTCGCAAAACAAAGCTGAGGAAAATTAAATCCCACTGCCGACATACAACCTGCCGGAAGAACGGCGACTGCGTTTTTTCCCAGAACTTTCAAGGCATTTCGCACAGCAAGACTTCCTCCGCATCCTGCACAAGCCTTATGTCCATAAAAGAATTCGTCCTTGCATAAATTTTTGGCTGTCACGCTCATTTATTCCACCTCAATTCCGATAAAATTTACACGTTCTGCACCGTTTTCTATTGCAGAAAAAATATTCTCAATATCTGACCTGGAGATATTTCGTCCGCCAAGTCCGCCTATAAAATTGTAAGACGGAACTTGCAGTTCCGCACCGTGCAGAGCAGAGTTTACATTTGTAAATACAGTTCCCTCGTTGCCGAAAGAAATATCTTTTTCCAGCACTCCCACAGCCTTTGCATTTTTTACAGTTTTCACAAGCTCAGCAGTCGGGAACGGTCTTAGATAGCGGAGTCTGACAACGCCTACTTTTTTGCCTCTTTCTCTTAGTTTACCCGCAGTTTCTTGGCAAAGTCCGGCAATACTTCCGATAGTTATCAAAATAAATTCGGCATCTTCTGTTTTATAATTTTCAACAAGACCACTGTATTTTCTGCCAAATATTTCTGCAAATTTTTTCTCTGATTCTGCTATTACGGAAACAGCATTCAGTATTGCCTGATGTTCCTTGAATTTAAAAATATAATTGTAGTCAGGACCGACTGAAAATGCCATATTTTTTGGATTTTCGGGGTCAAGCTTATTATCCGTTTCAAATTTCGGAAGAAATTTATCTGCCTGTTCCTCATTCGGAATATCCACTTCTTCATATGTATGAGTGAGAATAAAACCGTCCAGATTCACCATAAAAGGCGTTGATGTCTTTTCGGCAATATAGTAGCTCATAAGTGCAAAGTCAAGGCTCTCCTGTGCATTTTCCGCATATGCCTGAATCCAGCCGCTGTCAAGCTGCGAAATGCTGTCACGCTGGTCGCCGTAAATATTCCAAGGAAGAGCTGTTGAACGATTAGCATTCATCATCACGATCGGAAAACGTCCTCCCGACGCATAATAAAGGCACTCTGCCATGTAGAGAAGCCCCTGAGACGAAGTTGCCGTAAACGCACGCACTCCTGCCGCACTTGCTCCAATAGCGCATGACAGTGCGGAATGCTCAGACTCAACGTGAATAAATTCCGATTCAAGACTTCCGTCTTCTACCATTTCTGAAAGACGTTCTACAACGATAGTTTGCGGAGTAATTGGATATGCCGAAATTACAGCTGGCTTTGCAAGTCTGATGCCCTCTGCAAATGCTTCATCACCTGATAAAAATTTCTTCATTTTCTCTCAGCCTCCATTTCTATAGCATTCAGCTTGCAGATTTTCTCACAAATACCACATCCTTTGCAGAAATCATAATCTATCACAGCCTTGTTGTTTTCAATAGAGATCACACCGTCAGGGCAGTATAAATAACACTGCATACAGCCCACGCATTTCTCTATGTCAATTACCGGTCTGATACTTCGCCAACCGGCATTTTTGCTAACAAGATAGCCTGCTTCAAAGGAAGTATCCGAGGGAACTTCCGCAAATGAGAAGCTTGTTTTTTCTCTCAGATATGGTTTCATTTCACTACCTCCTTCGCAGATCTTCTGACCGCCTGTTTATTTTTCTCACGAATTTTTTCGGGCATATATCTATCAATAGAACGCTCGATATCCTCCACTGAAACAGTTCCCGACACCGCTGAAAAAATACCAAGCAGAATTGTGTTGACTGTTGGCAAGCGCAGTTCACCTGCAATGGAATCACAATCAAAAGAAATTATGTTTTTATCAGCGATTTTTCTGCTGTTGATGATGATCTTACCGTTATTTTTAAGGAGATTTTTTAGTGAATCACTGTACAGCGTATCGTCAAGAATTATGATATAATCTGCTTTTTCAGTTTCGCTGCGATCAAGAACAGGTTTACTGCTCAGCTTTGTAAATGCTCTCACCGGAGCACCACGCCTTTCAGGTCCAAAGGACGGAAATGCAAGGGCATGATTTTCGCTATCCTTATCGGCATATGATGCTCCAAGCAGTTTTGCGGCTGTGAACGCACCCTGTCCGCCTCTGCCGAGCCACATTATTTCTTTCATGTAATTACACCTCTGTTTCTATATTTATAAACTTCATGAAATTATCATACGTAACTGATATTTCAACAGGACTTTCAGAATTTTATGATTGTATGCGATTTCGCTTCTCACATCAATAAAAATGTAACTGCATTTGGGAATTTCTGAAATCTGCTGCAACGTCAATTCTTCTGTCATATGATTTCTGTCACCTTCTTAAATACAGCCTCCGCAAACAAAGCATGACCTTCAGCAGAGAGATGCTCATGGTCGGTATCGCTTGGCTCTGCAAACTGCGCAGCATCTAAAAATGCAGAGTGCTCCTCACGGCTGACCTTGCAATATACCTCTGCCAATCCTTTGGAAACATCAACTGAATGATGTGAAAATTCGGGATCAAACTCGTTCTCCCAGACTTGCTGACCTAAATGAATCGGCGAAATCACAAGCACCTTGCTGGTCGGTGCAAAGCGGCGAACCTGTTTCACAAGCCTTGCAACACCCTTGCCAATGACATCAGAAGAAGCACCGTAGACTGTTTTGCAGTCATTAGTACCAAGCATAATTATCGAAAGGTCAATAGGATAATGAGATTCCAGCAGAGTAGGCAGCACTTTGATACCACATCTGCCATCACGAAGAGGATCATCGAATACGGTCGTTCTGCCACATAACCCCTCCTCCACAACATGATACTTGTCCCGACCGAGTTTTTCGCTCAGAATACTTGTCCATCGAATGCCCCATGGAAAACGCTCACTTGTTTTCGGAATTAATCCCCATGTATTGGAATCACCGAAGCATAATATCTGTTTCATACTATCACCTTTTATTTGTCACCTGAAGTTCATGTGCCTTGACCGTTACTAGTGAATCCCTTGCAACAGACTCTGTCACAAAGGCATTACCACCGACAACAACATTTTCCTCAATTACCGTTTCACCGCCAAGAATAGAGGAATTTGAGTATACAGTCACATTGTCCATCAATGTCGGATGCCGCTTGAAACCTTTTAGCTTCTGCCCGCCCTTTGTGGAAAGTCCGCCCAGCGTTACACCCTGATATATCTTAACGTGTTCACCAATGACAGTCGTTTCGCCAATAACTACACCTGTACCGTGGGCGGTAAAGAAAAATCTGCCGATCTCCGCACCGGGATGAATGTCTATACCTGTTACGCTATGAGCGTATTCTGTCATGATCCTCGGTATCATCGGAACATCCAACAAAAATAGCTCATGGGCGATTCTGTAAACTGAAATAGCATACATTCACGGATAGGAAAGAATGACCTCATCCTTGCTTTTCGCCGCAGGATCGCCGTCAAATGCTGCCTGAATATCAGTATCAAGAAATGCTCTGATCTGCGGTATCTTTTCCATAAAATCATAAATGACATTCTCGGCTTTTTCTTCGACCTCAGAATTATTTTCCGTTTCTAAAGTACATCGCAGCACCAACATAATTTGCTTGTGAAGATGATAAATTACATCCTTAATGGCAGCTGACATATTATTTTTCAGACTGTAACTCCTGTATACCTTGTCGCCGTAATAGCTGGGATAAATAATCATCATCAGCGATCTCTCCTTAAATACTGTAGTTGCCGGCAATAACGATATCCTCTTGCCAGTCTATTAAATCTGCAAGAGTAGTATTCTCTAGTGTATCGTGTATCGCTGTATCAAGCTGTTTCCACATTCGGTACATCACGCACTGATTCTGATTCTTACATGGATCTGAACATCTATCTACACATTCTACAGGCGAAAGATTGCCCTCTGTAGCAGTAAGAATCTGAAATATGGTGTACTGTTCGGGAAGATATTTCAGAAGATAACCGCCCTGATTTCCTTTCACGCTCTGAAGTAACGACGCTCTTTGCAGTAGCATTACAATTTGCTCCAGATATTTAACGGAAATATTCTGACGACTGGCAATATCTTTTAATCTTACAGGTGTCCCGTCGTTATGATTTGCTAAATCAAGCAACATCTTGATTGCATTTCTTCCTTTTGTTGAAATCTGCATCTAAACCCTCCAACCAACACTATGTTTATATTATATCATTCCTATAGGAAAAATCAAGCAGTTTTTTCCTATAACTTGCTATAGATTCAATCTATAACGAACAGGGCAGACATATATCTGCCCTGTTGTTCTATCCTTTGTTAACGGGAATAAAGTTTTCCACTGTATTATCTATATCAATTATTGCTGAACAGAGGTGTGGATAAATATCTGTCACCGGAATCAGGAAGAAGTGCAACAATAGTCTTTCCTGCATTTTCGGGACGCTGTGCAAGAATAGCCGCTGCTTTGAGTGCCGCACCGGAGGAGATTCCTACGAGGATTCCCTCGCTCTGTGCAAAACGTCTTCCCTCTGCAAACGCATCTTCATTTTCAATTGCAATAACCTCATCGTAAACGGCGGTATTGAGCGTATCCGGAACAAAACCTGCTCCAATACCTTGAATCTTATGAGAACCTGCCTTTCCCTCTGAAAGAACCGGGCTGCCAGCCGGTTCAACTGCGATGATTTTCACATTAGGGTTCTGTTCTTTCAGATACTCGCCGACACCTGTAACCGTACCACCTGTTCCTACACCTGCAACAAAGATGTCAACCTTACCGTCTGTCTGCTCCCAGATCTCCGGACCTGTTGTTGCCTTATGAACTGCTGGATTTGCAGGATTGACAAACTGTCCAAGAATGACAGAACCCTCTATCTGCTGATTCAACTCCTCTGCTTTTGCAATAGCACCTTTCATTCCCTTAGTACCCTCAGTAAGTACAAGTTCGGCGCCATATGCTTTGAGGAGATTTCTTCTTTCAACGCTCATGGTGTCGGGAAGTGTGAGGATCGCTTTATATCCCTTTGCAGCTGCTACAGCAGCAAGTCCGATACCCGTGTTTCCTGAAGTCGGTTCGATGATCGTTGCACCAGGCTTTAAAATTCCCTTAGCTTCAGCATCTTCAATCATCGCCAGTGCAATTCTATCTTTTACCGAACCAGCCGGATTGAGATACTCAAGTTTTGCAAGAATGGTTGCATTGTTTATTCCGGCTTTCTTTGCATAGCCGTTAAGTTTGAGTATCGGTGTACCACCGATAAGTTCCAGTGCACTTTCCTTAATATTGCTCATGATAATTACCTCCGTAAAATAATTTCTTAGTTATCCTATTTTTTGTATAGGTTTTATCGGGTATGCACTTAGTATACACCATAATTTCCATTTTGTCAAGTAGTTTTGAAAAATTTTTCTATACACAAAATCTATTGCAAAACATAGACTGATTCAATAACACATACAAAGATTTTTTCTTGCCCGCACTACCAAAATACTCATGGCTTTTTTCACTGCTGCATTGGTGAAGAAACGTGTTTATAGCCACAAAAACGAAAACATAAATTAAAAGATTGATAATTCCGGTTATTTTACTTACGTTTAAAACTCTCTTATTCATATTTATAATCACTTTTAACAAAGAAAACCATAAAATGCGAGCCGGACAACAAGTCCGGCTCGCACAAATACTCTCCATACTCAAATCATGTATTCAATATGTTCTTCATGCTTCATATTGAATAAGTCAAAAATCTTATCACGAACCTGTAGAAAATCACTGGCGGTGCGCTCTCTGTGTCCTTTCAGCGGCACAGTCATAACGCTCTTGATTTTTCCCGGGTTTGGTGTCATGATCACAATTCGGTCTGCAAGAAATACTGCTTCCTCGATATCATGAGTCACAAAAATAATTGTTTTCTTCTCCTGCTTGGAAATTGACAGAATATCATCCTGCAATTTCATACGGGTAATAGCATCCAGTGCGCCAAATGGTTCATCCATGAATATAATGTCAGGGTCTACAGCCAGTGCTCTCGCTATGGAAACACGCTGCTGCATACCGCCGGAAAGCTGTCGAGGATGTGACTTTTTAAACTCTGACAAACCAACCAGTTCAATATACTTATCCGCCATCTGATGCCGTTCCGCTTTTGACAGCTTCTTGGGTTCTAATCCCAGTTCAACATTTTTTTGGACTGTACGCCATGGCAGTAAGCCATAATTCTGGAAAATAGTTACATTACGTACAGACGGTGATTTGACTTCTTTTCCCTCGATCTTCACACTACCCGATGTCACAAGAGAAAACCCTGCGATCGCATTTAGCAGTGTACTTTTACCGCATCCGGAAGGTCCGAGCAGACAAATAAATTCGCCTTTTTCAATAGAAAGCGAAACATTTTCAAAGGCTGTGAACTGCTCTCCGTTCTGTATAAACGTCTTTCCTGCATCTGTGATTTCAATGTACATTACACAGTACCTCCCCATGCCTTTATGATTCGCTTCTCGGCAACTTTCAAAAGAGTGTCAAGGAGCAGTCCTATAAGTCCGATGACGATAATATCTGCAAACAGAATATCTGCACGCAAATTATTTCTGGCATCAATAACCAAATACCCCAGTCCCGATTGCGCTCCAACCATTTCTCCGGCTACAAGAAATACCCATGCTGTACCAAGTGCAAGATGAATACCGTTTGCTATCTGTGGAAATGACGCTGGAAAAATTACTTTCCACATTATCTGCGGCTGACGTATTCCGAAATTTTCAGAAACTTTCAGGTAGATCGTGTCAATACCGCCAACTGCTGAAACTGTAGACAGCAGAACTGGAAAAAATGCAGCAATAAAGATTATAACAATTGCTGGAATATCGCCAATACCAAACCACAATACGATAAACGGCATCCATGCCATTGGTGAGATTGGTCGCAGTAACTGTACCGCAGGGTTAATGTACTGAAAGACTTTAGGCAGTCTTCCTATAACAAGTCCGAGAAGAACAGCAATAATTACAGAACTCACATAGCCAGCAGCAAAGCGATACATACTTGCTCCTATGTGCGTAAACAGTATGCCGTTTGAAACCATTTCAGTCAACGCATTGAATGCCTGCAACGGTGACGGAAACAGTGCCGAATTAAAATCACTACCCCAAAATGCAAGCTGCCAGACTATCAGCAACAGAACCAGAGAAATCACAATATTTTTCAAAGAAAGCAATTTTTTCACTTTGTATCATCTCGCTTTCTACTCAAAGTCACTTTTCACAAAGTCTGCATAGGACGGCGGATTTTCTGACAATCCGTATTCCTTTACCTTTTCTGTCAGTGTGTTGTAGTTCTCCTCTGTGATTTCCAGATTATCATAAGAGATCCACTGCAAAGATAATTCAAGAACGTTCTTATCCTGATTCAGATATTTTTCCGCTGTTTTCATTTCCTGTTCTTTTGTCAAATTCTGTCCTGCCTGTTTATAGCTATTTACAAATGTCTTGGCATTCTCACTGTGATTTTCGATAAACGAATCTGTCAACACCAATCCACAGCAGAGTGAATCCTTCCACAATTCCTCCGAAGTAAAGAGTACCTTGCCTGCCCCCATTGAAACTGCTTTTGCACCAAATGGTTCAGCTACACAATAACCGTCGATCTGTCCGCCGGCCAGTGCAGACGGCATTTCTGTCGGTGCAAGTTCGGTAACATTTATATCGTCGATTGTTAGACCAGCTGTTGCAAGAGCATCATTTAAAAGAATGTTATGTGATGACTGTCTGTGCGGTATTGCTATCGTCTTGCCTTTCAAGTCCTCCGCAGAGGCAATATCGGAAGAAGTAATGATGACATTACCGTCCTTATGTCCAAGAGCAACCGCCTTGATACCGACACCCTGTTCTTTGGACTTCATTGCAAGCTCAATCAGAACCGAAGCGCCGTCAACACGTCCCGAATTTAAAGCGTCCATCAATTCATTCCATGAACCGTATTTTACGAGCTCAACCTGTAATCCGTCTTTTTCTGCCAGTTCATCCGCCGTTTCCAGTACAGCAAGAGAATGTGTAATAGGCAGATAAGCGATTTTTATTGTGTTGGAATCATCAGATTTTTTACCGCAGGCTGTTAACGAAAGTGCAAGTATACCTGCTGTAAGAACTGAAATTATTTTTTTCATATATATCATCTCTCTTTTTCATATTATAATTAGTCCCAGCCAAGAGATTTTCTTTTGGCTTTTATATCCTCAACTATTTTATTGCCAAGCGATACAGGGTCAGTATCAACGTGCATTACAGAACCAAGCAATTTCTTTGTACCGTCTTTCAGAAATTCAATTACATTCTGTGAACCATAAATCTGAGCTTCAACACAGTGATAGGAGTTAATACCCATCAAACGAAATCCTAACGCCGCATCTATACCTTTTTCGTTTCCCCACTCCGGAGAAGTGAAAGCAAATGGCATTTCATAGAGATTTTTTCCAAGAACGTTTGCAATTCCTGCAAATATTCCCGATGAACGTGTGTTATCAATACATTCCCCAACATGCCATACAGGTGGTAAATCTGGTGTTAGAAATTCTCTTAGACTTTCGCCGGTCTTATTCAAAGCGGAAGTATTACAGTAACCGAGTTTCATAAGCGGGAACGATGCACAGCCATTTGACAGAATAAGGACATTATTTTTTAACAGTACATCCGCAACGTCAACGATAGCCTTTTCGTACAGTACTTTGGGATTATTACAGCCTACCATATTTACAATACCGAGAATTTTTCCGGATCTCAAAGCATCAGCAAGAGGCTGCATGCTGCCGAAACGTTTATGTACATATTCAACTGAAAATCCTACTTCTGCCTCAACCTCATATGGTGGAATGTATACAGGTATTCCTTTTCGCTCTTCAAAACTCTCTATTGCACGAGTTACTATTTTTTCGGCAAGAGCTTTTGTTTCAGATATATTTGAATGATGGTGATCATATTCATAACGTTCCGCACCCGGAAGCCTTGCGGAATCGCTTGTTGTGACAACTGTTGTCTTAAAGCACTTTGCGACTTCCATTATAGACGGGAAAACATCCTGAACATCAGCAACCCATAAATCCAATGCACCAGTACCAAGCACCAGTTCCGCAGAAACAGCATTCGACAGCGGAATGACGCCACCGTAACGATACATAGCCGCCAGTCCGGAACAACAGATTCCGTAAAAACGTATACCCTTAGCACCTTTGGACTTTGCAAGCTCTATGAATTTTTCTTCCTGTCCTGTTTTGACAATCTGGCTGACAAGTGTCGGCAAATGTCCGTGAACTGCAATATTTACATAACCTTTTTTCAAAGCACCGATGTTTACTTTTGACGTTACACGGTCGCCTACACCAAACAGACTATCCGTTGCGATATTTGCACCTACAACGCCTGAAAATGTAAATGCAAGTCCGCATCTCAGGAATTGCTGCATGATACTTTTCCAGTCACCGTCAATCGCACAACCCGTTTTGTGATATGCCTCAAATACTTCATGATATGCACTTATCGGCAGAATATCAAGGTTTTTCCATGTTTCCTGACGTTCCGGCGGCGCACAAGCCTTAATAGTTTTATATTCATCTGGTTCAGTTCGTGACATATCTGCAAGCAGTGCATCAGCTAAATCAATGGCGATTTTCTTTGTTGTGCGGTGTCTGGTGGGTATGCCGAAAGCCTCAGCAGTTGCCCTTATTTTCTGCTCTCCCATAATTGGAATATCCAGCTTGCCTTCAGCAGCCCATTTCAGTGATAAAATAATCTCTCTTGCATGCATACCATGCTGTGCTGCACCTGCCGCCGCTGCTCGAAGCAGATTTCGTGCGACTACAAGGTCAGCATCTGCACCACATACGCCACGAGGAGATTTTGAGGTGATACGGCATGGTCCCATGTTACAAATCTTACAGCATACACCGGCAAGACCAAAATTACACTGCGGTTTCTGCTTATCGAAACGGTCAAATGCAGTATCAATCCCGAGCTGTTCAGCCCTCAGAAGCATCTCCCTGACAGCAGGGTCAGGTGTTTGTTCAATTACATCTTGCTTTGAAGAAAATGTCTTTTTGTACTCTGCAACTGCATTCATGTAATCACGAATAAATGCATTTGGATCATCTTTATCACTGTGGTCTGCCTTGGCAACAATCGTCGGTATTCCATGCTTGTCAAATCCAATCAACGCACGGTGAGAGTGGATGTGTAGTTTTTCATTGTCATTATTATGTTCTTGATGTTCTGTATGTTGGTGTATATGTTCGCTCATAAGTTAATTCTCCTTTTTACGGCACGGCTTCAATACATTTTTGGGATCGTTAATCAGCAGTTTGATAATCCAAATGACAAGACCAAGCGTAACCGCTGAAATACCCAGAAATGTATCATTTACTATATTCTGTACGGACTGTGTGAAAAATTCTGCACGAAGTTGTGCATACTCAAAAAATTCATCCACCAACCACATCAAAGATGCACCCCAGTAGATAAAGCACAGTGTTGAAACTTTCATCTTGTCATTTGGCACTGTTCTGTACCAGATAACGGTACAAATGACAGCAGCGATCACTGTTATCAAAAGCGTCATATTTTTTCACCTGCCATATCTTTTGTGTGATTCGTGTTTTTTTCTGAAATATGCGACACCGTTATCATGCCAAGCCATGCCGCTGTCACTGCAAACGCCATGCCAACACCGACTGTAGACATCTCGTGAAGCATTGCTGTGGACTCTGGCGTTCCCGCTGCTGTCAAAAATGGAAACCACGGCTGAACTTCTCCATTCCATACGTGTTCAAACGCCAACAAAGAAGAACCACCCCAGAGAAGCTTTGAGAGCCATTTGACCTTACTCAAAAAGCCTGTCTTGATGTGTTTCGCATCATTTGACATACACATTGCTTCTGTTTTTTTCTCCTTTGATTCTAAAATATGCACTGCAACTGTTGCTGCAATTGCTTCTGCTGCCGGAACAATAAAGCAAGCCATATTTCATCTCTCCTATCTTATAAATCATTATAATTCATATTTTTCCCAAAATATGAATAACATACTACCTGCCGTTAAACTTATATTGCATATATATATAGTATGTTTTAAAACATTATAACACAGTAGTCACACAATGTCTAATACATTTATTCTATAACTTGTAATAGGTTCAGCCTATATCAATTTTTTCATACAGACTGTGACGAGTTGTGACGGGTTGAAGCCTGTTTTAAAACCTCTTTATAAATTATATTTCTTATTTATGAATTTTGTAACATAATAGAAATATTTTTCTTTGAAAGGGTTTAATAAACCCGTCAAACCCGTCACAACCCGTCACGAATTTTGTTATATTATTAAAGATAATCCGTTGTAAAACCATCCGTTTCTTGTTTTTGTACGTTCAAACCGCTTCGCCAATTCAATCCCAAACTTTGTATTACTCATCCGATATTCATTATTCAATTCAGCCCATTGACAGTAAGCTGCGTACAGGTTTGAAGATTTTACTTCACCCTGCCCTACAACGCAGCAAGCTTCCAGAAACGCCGATATAACATCCATTTCTGCACGGTATGAATCTGTAGCTTGCTGAACGCTTCTTGGCGGTACAAGTCCTTCTGATTGCCATAGCAAGCAGCCATCGATCGCCCAACGAAGAATCTGGGGCAGTTCCTTTACCAGCTTGTATTTCAGATTTCTGTCCTTATGACTTCCGCTGAAACTGGCATTAAATGGTATCATACGAATACGCCGCCATACACCTTCATCTGTACCACGAATAATAGGCTTATGATTTGTACTCATCCAAAGCTTAAAATGAGGAGTGAATTCAAATTCATTGCCGTAAAGCTTACGTGCTGTTACCAAGTCTTCACCGGAAATCTGTTTAAGCAAGCCTTCATTTATCTTCATTCCTTCCAAAGGTTCTGCACTGGTAACAAACCTAACACCTGTCAGACGTGCAATGTCACTGCTGGCACTGCCGGAATATTTGGTACGCATCATAATGGATTCCGCCTGAACATTTGTTGCATAGCTATCCAATAAATGTCGTAATATCTCTACAAATGTAGTTTTGCCGTTGCTGCCATTACCATAAAGAAAGAATACACATTGTTCCGCAGTTGACCCGGTAAGAGAATAGCCGACTGCTTTCTGAATAAATCGTATCAGATCAGTATCACCACAAAAAATTTCATTTAAAAACTGTTTCCATCTGGGACAGTCCGAAGTTTTTGACGGAGTACATTTTACAGACATTGTCATGTATTGATCTGGATCACATGGGGAAAGAGTACCGTCCTTAAGATTGATGATACCACCCGGCGTATTCAAAAGATGATGCTTTCTATCCATTTCTGAATTTGTAATTGGGACAAGATGCTTTGCCTCCTGTTCCATTGCTTTCTTAGCATTATGAGAACGAGATTTTTTCATATGCTTTTGAAACATTTCCAGCATTTGATTTGCATCCGGTTTGCCCTCATCTGCATTTTTCTGATATATTTTCAGTTCCTGCGTCATAGATGCAATTGCACGGTCGGCAAATCGAAAGATACCGCCTGTGTCATCCTTTGCCCATTTACATCCATCCCAAAGCAGCCATGTATTATCAGTATAATTGAATCGTATCTGATTATTTGTACATTGCAGCAAACGTCTTGCATTTCCCATATCATCAAATGATTCCGGATTAACTTCTACAGGTTCAATTTCTACGGATTTACTTCCAATACGTATGGAATATCCTTCATTGGAATAACTGCTGCCGCTATATATAGTTTGACATTCTTTTATGGCTTTTTCCAAAGTGATCATACCATATGTACTGCCGCACTGTCGTCTATCCCATTTTGGACGAAACAGTCCTGATTTACGGTAAATAGTGTCCATAGAAGCAATATCGCCGCCGCACCAGAATGCAAGAATATCACATAATGCCATATCTGCTTCAGATGGTGAAGCATATCCAGATATATCACCTCGCATAAGTGCAGTAAATTTTTCTCCGGACTTAGAACGCATTGCTTTTTCTATAATTTCATCAACGGACAAATGTACAGAATTAGGCAGAATCCGCCCACCTGCATGCTTTTCAATCTGTGATTCTTGTTTGGCTATATATTTCTTATATAGTGGTTTTACAGTTTCAGAACCATAGACAACATCTGCATATTCAGCACATATATCTCCGGTAAAAACAAAAAACCGTCCGTTGTCGTACATTTCAACATTACCATTCCTGCGTCTGCCTTCCGGAAGGTGACCTTTGCATATAATATGTATACCTGTACCGGATTGACTGCGTTCTGTATAACTTTTCATGGTATGAATAAATTCGCCGATGATATTATCATTATCGCCGTCAAGAAAAGCTTTTAACTCTTGAGATTTTTGGTCAATGTCAATACCAAAATATCCACTTCCGTCAAACACAAAACCTATACCGGAATATTGTCTGCTCTGCATTACTGCATGATCAAAGCTTGTCCATGTTTTTGGGTCGGTAGAAGATGCTCGTCCTCCTGTATATGGATTTATTGGAATCTTTTTTGGTTTTTGCGGGTGCTTTGGGTCATATTCACCACGCCAGCATATCCATTTCGGGACTGCTTTTAATTCTTCGGGAATCAAATCAAACATTAAAATCCGCTCCTTTATTTTTATTTGTATAGGTATTCTCCCTATAAACAGTCCCGTGAGGGTAATAACTTGAATGTTTTTCTTCAAGTTTCATGAAAAGTTTACAATCGGGAATGTTCCAATCTGAAATGGCAAAATTACTGGGATGTTCGCAGCAGACCTATTCCCGGTACGAATCACATACCACGGAAACTCCGCTGGAATCACTGATTTTTATTAGCCGTTACTATGATACCAGCGTGGATCATCTTCTTGGGATCACAAATCATAATGAGCCTTATCCAAAAAAACGTAAAATGACCGTCAGGTAATAAAATGAGCTTGTGGAATCGTATTCACTCCACAAGCTCGTTTTGCTACAACAAAGTCGGCTCAGTTACAATGACCAAGCCGACTTGCTTTACAATTGTTATGCAACCTTGCCGTTTGCAACGTTCTCAACAAGTTCAATAGAAACATTGAGTAAATTAGCAATTTCCTCACGTGTCAGTTTTCCAAGCATGAGAAGTGCTTTAATGGCATCAATTTTTTCCTCATTTAGCCTATCTTCAATCAGTTTACAAATTTCGCTCATACCTCCTTCGGTTTCCTTAAAATGACGAAATCTCTCTATCAGTTCTGAATTGTACATATCATCCGCATGGACACACTTAAAATCATGCATCAATCTGCCGATACTGTCGTTGGGATTCTCATAAGCACCATTCACAAATATAATATGTGCTTCATCACCTAAATACTCTCCTGTTTCCTCACATCGTCTATCAAAATGATACAGCGGCAAATCTCTTCTCATTACATCGTTTTCGGTGATGAACATGACAAATGTCTCAGAAAACTGATCGAACTTCTCTTTTTTCTTCAGAAGTTTGGTATCAAGCATACTGCTGTGAAATCTTGATCTTTTAGGTGCTGTACCTCAATAACGTTCTATCCTGCTCCCCTGTCCGTTTTGGCATACCTTTCAATCTCCCGCCGCTCTGAATCAGGTTTACGAGCCGGAAGTACACGCTGTCCGCACCTTTCTCGACAACAATTGTTTCAACATTTTCATGCTCGATACGGTGTGCAGTGTCGCAGATGATAACGCATGGAATATTGAATTTTCTGCGATTTTCAGCGTATTTCTGACAACCGGACAGCCGTCGGCGTCGATGTAGATCTTCATGTTAATGCTCTTCTCCGTGAAGTTCTTTTTTCTTTCTCTCATACAGATCACGATCGAAATAAAATCTTACTGACTCGCTTTCAAAAGAACCCCAACTATTAAAACAAATCTTTACAAACC
>CALESG010000108.1 GCA_937907215.1 uncultured Ruminococcus sp. | reverse complement strand
GTGAAATTGCGGTAAAACACCTTCTATAACATCATCACGAATGTTAAGAAAACCAACCGTTTCAAATTCTTGTTGCGACCTGATATGTTCTGGAACGACAACACAAACCCCATTATATGGGTTATTCTTTATCGAAGCAATATGTAATACAACCATAAACTCACCTAAATGTTATTATTTCTGATTTTGGCTGGACTACCGGTATACACTCCGCCACAAACATCTGCATCAGTTAGTAAGCAAGAATTAGCGCCTACTATAACATTATCCGCAATATTAACCTTGCCAATTATTAATGAATTAGCATACAGCGTTACATTGTTACCAATACAAGGAGTATCCTCATAATTATTCATACCCAAATTTTTAGCACCTATAGTACAGTTTTGCAAACATGTAAAATTTTTCCCAATCCTTACATTTGTCATGCAAATGCTTGTCGGATGCGGAAAATAAATTCCTTGCTCTATCTGTGCATTAGGATTTATATATATACCATACCGTCTATTTAAAATGAGTCCATGTAGCTTTGAAAACATCTCACATCTTTTATGCCAGAATTGCATTTTCCTTAAATGAAGAATTACATCTGACTGAGGGCGGAACAATAATGCCCAAATTTTATCTGCTATAGACAATCTTGGCTTGTCTATTCCCTTATATATTTCAGCTCTGATACATCTGCGGTAAAAATCTCTAGATATCATTTTTCTCCTTCTGCAAATAATACGTATAATCTCTCTCAACATCCCAGACCATAGCATGAGAAGTGTACATAGCTTTCGTTTCTTCGCTAGGCATTTCCATATATTTTTCGCCATAACGAGTTCTTAGATAACGATCAACCCCATTCGGAACTGCCAATTCAACCTTTTCAAACGGAACATATTTCTGACTCATAAAATCCTTAGCTAAATAAAAGCTATTCTTATATTTTGCACGTCCAAATAAATGCGCCACTTCGACTGTTGATTTCTTATTATATCTACGCACAAGCCATAAAAGCAACTTCTTTATAAGTCCTCTGACACAAATTTTTGCAATTGCCAGCTCAACTTTTTTCTTTTTATTATCAGTTTTATACTCTGTTTTCGTAATGGCATTTGCTTTTAACAAGCCTGCTGCATAATACTGAATCTTTTTGCCTATCGAAGTAGGTGCTGCATTATTCAGACACATGATATCTACGAAAATGCCCTGATGCATGTTTTTCTTATGCTTGTTCACTTCGTCCATACACGTAGTGCTGTTCATTCGTAATTTTGAAAAAAAATACGGCAGTTCCTCAGAATCTTCACACTGAAAGTAAAATTTCTTTTTATCCAGAATCTTGCTTGACAGTTTTGCAAATCGCATATAATCATTATAAGGCATGAATATATCAAGATCGTCATCCCAAGGTATAAAACCTTTGTGCCGCATAGCACCAAGGGCTGATCCACCCATCAAATAGTACTTGATATTATTCTTTTTGCATACGCTATCAAGGTACACCATTATTTCAAGAATTTTATTCTGCAATTGAAGAATTCCATATGTATCTTCCAGTTCATTTCTCATATATTCATTCATTGTTATTCAGTCTTTCTCGCAAAATGGTAGAGGAAATCCCATCTGTGTGTTCCAGATATACCACACTACAATTTCTCACTTTAAATTCTTCTTCATATTTTTTCCATGCTTCAGTGCCTTTCCAATCTGAACCGACAAATACGGCATCAACACCATATTTTTCTACTACTAAAGTTTTATCCATATCACTTTGTGGAATCACAAGATCAACATACTTAATTGCTTCAACAATAGCAACTCTATCATGTTCACAAATTATCGGTATCTTGTTCTTTCTCTTTTGACATAACTCATCAGTTGTAACACCAACTATCAAATATTCACACTGCTCCTTAGCACATTTAAGAATATTTAAATGCCCAATATGAAACATATCAAAAACACCAGAAGTGTACCCTATCTTATATTTTTTCACAAAACGTCACACCCCTATTTATGCAATATTTTCTTAAACACAAAACCTCTTACCGTATTCGGCATAATAGAAACAGCCATCTGAATAGCAAGAGTATAATAGTAATCCCATGAACTAATGTATCCTGTCTGATAAACTTTATTTCTTCCTGCCTTGTATTTCTTATAATACTGCCATCCGCCTCTACGTTCAAACATATCGTGCCCAATACGAGCATAAACAAGAGACTCATCAATATTTGCACATTTTGCTCCACTTTGAAGCATCCTAATCCATAAGTATGTATCCTCCATAAGAGGGCAAGTTTTATAGTTACCAGCCTTTATTACGGAACTTTTCTTATACATAACTGTCATGTGATTAAAAGCATCTCGTCTTTTTTGATATTCTGCAATCTCATCATGTTTTATCGGAACTGTCCTTCTAGCAACAATTGTTTCTGGAGAATCCTCAAATTCGTCAATGTGACTCCCACAGATATCAAGTTCAGGATATTTATCAAACATTTCCAACTGTTTCTCTAAACGATCCTCTCGTGCTATGTCATCAGTATCCATACGTGCAATTAATTCATTTTTGCACTTAGGCACGCCAATCCTTAGGGCAATGCCTAACCCACTATTCTCTTTTAAAACTATTCTGTTTATAAGTCCTGGATAAGCCACTTGATATTTGTCTAAAAGCGTATACATTTCCTCACTCAAAGGTCCATCTTCAACTATCACCCATTCATCCGCTTGAACTGTTTGCTTTAACAGACTATCAAAACACGCTCTAGCGTACTCCGGCTTTTCTTTTATGTATAACGACATTAATACGCTTAAGTATGCCATATCTTTAACCTCAAAATTCTTATTTATAATCCTTTCCAAGTACCGCCGCCACAGTCCGAAACATAGTCAAAATCTCTCGCAAAAAACGAAATCTTCTGACTGACTCTAAATTCCAAACCATCTTAGCCGGCAATACTTCTTCAATATAAACCTTGTCCACATCATCTGCCACAGTCAGTAATGCATATTCATCTTTATACCGAATACTTGCTTCTGATGTTATTCCTGCTGGCATGAGCAGAGTTGCATAAAATTCAGGCTTGTACTTTTTTACATACTTCACAACTTCTGGTCTCGTACCAACGAAACTCATGTCACCGTTAATGACGTCAAAAACTTGCGGAAGCTCGTCAAGACGAAGATTTCTCAACTTACTTCCTACTTTTGTAATTCTGCTATCACCGCTTACAGTAACCGCTGTACCTATTTTATCAGCATCAAATACCATCGTTCTGAACTTGTGGATTTTGAACTTCTTACCATAAGTGGTCACTCGCTCTTGCTTGTAGAATACAGGTCCTTTTGAGTCCAGTTTGACAGCCGCAGCAATAATAGCCATCGGAATAGCTGTAACGATCAGAACCATAATGCCAACACATAAATCAAACGCTCTTTTCAGAACAAGCTGCCAACGTCTCTTATTCAATATCTCCCAATACGGGCGTACCTCCGAAGTTCTCATAAATTCCGGTAATTCTTCCCAACGTCTTAACATGCCTATCCTCTTGCTTCACTTAATACTTTATTTTCGCCCATGACCTGAGCTGCAATATCATGCAACACTTCACACACATACTCAACATCTTCATCAGTTAACAACGTATGCAGCGGAAGCGTTATCAAATTATGATAATAATCATAGGAATTTGAATAATCAGAACAGTCATTACTGTAAGCCGTCATCATCGGGAGTGGCTTGTAGTGAACATTAGTAGCCACACCAGCTTCCGCAAACATCTCAATCATTCTATTTCGCTGTTTCTCGGAAATGTCTGGAATCCTTATGAGATACAAATGATTTGAACTATCCATAAGGTCTGTATGGTGGATCAGATTACTGATCCCCAACTCATTACAGCAGACATCATATTTCTTAATAATCTCTTTTCTTCTTTCAAGAAGCTCTTTATATCTGTCAAGCTGTCTCAAACCGATGGCAGCCATAATGTCAGTCATATTACACTTATACCAAGCGCCGATGATGTCATACTCCCACGCACCAACTTTGGTCTTAGCCAGAGCATCCTTATTCTGACCGTGGAGAGACAGAAGCTGATACATCTTGTAGAGTTCTTCATCAGTCACGCCTGCATCATAAACCGCTTTAGGTAAACACCAAGCACTTGCGCCGCCTTCTGCTGTTGTGAAATTCTTGACAGCGTGAAAAGAGAACGAGGAGAAATCTGCAATAGATCCGCAGTATCTTCTTTTACTCTCAACAGCACCCTCTCCAGTGTGAGAAACCACACGGCTTGCACCAAGACTGTGAGCACAGTCAGCCACAATCGCAATACGCCCGAGACCTTTCTGGATTCTGCTGCCAAGATCAGCAAGCGGATTGCTATGATCATCAAGAGGCTTGAACAGACTTCTTTTCCTTTCAATGATTTCAAAAATCCTATCATAGTCACAGACAATGCCGCCGAGGTCAACCGGAATGATGACTTTGGTTTTCTCAGTAATCGCTGCTTCAAGCTTTTCATAATCCATCTCAGGAGCGTGGGTCTCTTTATTTCCGCCCTTCTGAATATCAACGAACACAACTTTCGCATCACAGTGAACAGCAGCACTTGCTGTAGCTGTATATGTATAAGCCGGAACGATAACCTCATCACCAGGCTGGATGCCAAGGATACGAAGATTCAGTTCCTCAGATGCTGTAGCAGAATTCAGGCAAACAACACGATTGGAGTATAAAACCTTGTTTTCATCACTCTCACAGTTGATAGTCGTATCTCCCGTGTCAATGTATGCCGCTAATCTTCGCTCCAGCAGCTTAACCCTCGGCCCTGTTGTGATCCACCCTGAACGCAATGCATCTGCAACTTCATTAATTTCTTCTTCTGTAATATCGGGTGGCGAAAATGGAATTTTCAACTATTTCATCCTCTTTTCTGTTATCATATAAACCCATTTATAAACCAAAAAATCCACGCAAGCTCCAACTGTGCTATTGAACACATCGTCAAACTCCATTAATCATTAACTTGTATCAATCCGTAACCATATACATGAACACTGTTGAAGATATTCAATTTAAAATACAATAAGTCATAAACATAAACGGTCAGAACTTGAATTTTTCTGCCGGATACGGTTATGATATAATCAAATATGTATGCTGCTTTTCGCAAAATTACAAATTTCAAAACATTCTTTCAAAACGCCGTATTTACGCAATATTCTGTTTTCAAGATGCTGATTCTGACACAGTCTGACACTACATTCGTGCTGATAAGCTGTTCATCATTCGTCGTTCGTATTGTCGGTTTGGATGGACGTACCTGTCAAGCGTAAGGGCGATTGTGCTGTGACCAAGTACGCAGGACAGTGTTTTCGCATCAAATCCGTTCTCTACGCAGTTTGGGGCAAATGTGTGACGAAGCTTATGATAGTTGGAGCGTTCCACATCGGCAGCTTCAAGCAGTTTCTTGTAGCGATACTGCATGGTTCTTGGTTCTACAGGTTTTTCTGAGCCTGAGAGAACATAATCTTTGTCGTTTCCTCTGAACTTAACCAGATACGGAATAAGGCAATCGGGAATGGCGATACAGCGCTTAGAATTGGAACTTTTCGGTTCAGTAATGACGAGCATAGTTTTATGGCTGCCATTCTGCTTACTGATACGCTGCACAGTACGGTTTACACGGAGGAGTTTGCACTTAATATCAATATCTCCCCATTTCAAGCCGCAAAGCTCACCAATACGAAGTCCCATGAAAAGCGATAACAGCACGCCAAGTCCGGTCAGATCAATATGATTCTTCACGTATCTGACCAGTTTCGTCTGCTGTTCATCGTCCATTTTATGGGGCTTTTTATTTTCGACCTTCGGGAGAGAAACGTTCTTGAGGGACAGCTTAAATCCGTATTCCTCCTGTGCATAGGTCAGAAGCGCCTTGAACACAGTGAGAAGATCACGCACATAGCCTGCGGACAGACCGCTGTCCATTTTATCCTTGATAAAAGCGTTTATCTTTGCCGAATTAATCGAGGTACAGAGCATATCACCAAAAACAGGCAGAATATGCTTGTCGGACTTCATCTTATAATTTGCATAAGTGCATTCTTTTACACGATTCACGATCGCATTGAGCCATTCCATATAAACTGCCTGAACTGTGATATGCCGACCGGACAGATACAAACTCTCAATTTCACGGGCGATGCGCAGCTTCTGTTCGGCTTCATCATAAGTTTTACCGTAAACATACTGATAAACGGATTTGCCGTTGGTTTCATGATCTATGATAAAACGCCCCATATATCGTCCATCGGTGCGCTTTGTAATTGTTTCTATGGTTTGCAGCATAAATCTTCTCCTTTTTGTTATTTTTATTAAGTGTCAACACAGATATCGCTTGACGTGTTGTGTAATATGCTGATTTTTATATTTTCTTGTCGGCTTACCTTGAAATTCTATTTTAAATGTAGTATAATTAAGTTGTTAAAAGTCTTTCGCAAGATTTGTAATTTTGCGAAAATTACGGCTGCCGTTTTGCATAAGCAATGCGGTAATTTTTATTTTACAGCACTCGGAGTAATTTGAAAATACTCCGAACTTCTATACTATTTCATCAACTTTGACTTCGATGGGTTCAAAGTTGATTATTCGATTCCTTACCAATTATTTAACCAACAAAGTTTATTTACAAGGAAAAGATTAGCTAAGGTTGACAACATACTGATAAACGCTGTAAAATAGTGACAGTTTGCATTTTCTATTTGACCTGAGTTCCTTATGCATCTCCTCTAGTGAATAGTGCCAATTAAGATCACGAATATATCTCTCCTTGCAGTGATTCTCGGCAGATATTTCGTAGAATTCAGGATTTAACGAATTTTC
>CALESG010000107.1 GCA_937907215.1 uncultured Ruminococcus sp. | reverse complement strand
TCTTCCAGACATTCTATCTGCCATTCAAGGGCTGCTTTAAGTTAATGACATTGGGGTTTAATGCCCTTTAAAACAAAAAAGACCGCCCCACTGTTCGCAGCAGTGAGACGGTCTATGGAATATGCTATTTTAAGAATTTAACACATTTTTATTATAGTATATTCTTCCTAAAATGTCAAGGAGGAATTAAAAAAATGAAAAAAGCAGCAGCATATGCCCGTTACAGTACGGAGCATCAGACATCAAGCAGTATTGAATACCAGATGCGGAAAATCGAAGAGTATTGCGGCAGTCACGGCATCACCATTGCGGCACGTTACGCAGATGAAGCTTATAGCGGTACTAACATTGACCGTCCGGCATTTCAAGCCCTCTGTGAAGCCGCTAAACAGCATAAATTTGATGCTGTGGTTATCTATGATATTTCACGTGGCAGCCGTGATGTTTCCGACTGGTTCGGTTTCCGCAAGCAGATGGCAGTTTTAGGCATTCAGGTCATTTCTGTAGAAGATAAGATCGGTGATATTCTCAACCCTGCTGATTATCTAACGGAACTGATCACTGTCGGACTTGGACAGCACCATGTTCTTACAAGCCGTCAGAAGTCTATGGACAGTATTGCAACAAAAGCAAAAACAGGGCAATTCTTAGGCGGTACACCGAATTTCGGCTATGAGATAGTAAACGGACAATATGTCATTGTTCCAGAAGAAGCTCGTATTGTTAATCAGATTTTTACAATGTACGCCAATGGCAGCAGTTATGAGAAAATTTTATCTGCTATAGGGCAAGTGCGTGGCAGACGTGGAAAAGTAATAGGAAAGAATAGTTTGTATTATATCCTGAAAAATGAGCGTTACGTTGGCGTATACAGCTGGTGCAAACATCATGTAAAAGTCATGGGTAAATACACTGGAAAATTACCAAATGAAAACGCTGTTCGTATAGAAAATTCGATTCCGCCAATTGTTGATAAAGATACATGGGAAAGGGTGCAAGAAAGAATGAGTGAAAGAAAACATAGTGCTTGTAATAAGGCTAAAAGAGTTTATTTGTTGTCTGGTTTAATTGAATGCGCACAGTGCGGCTCAAATTATGTAGGGCATACTTCCACTAATAAAAAAGGTTATTCCACAAGGTATTACTGCTGTGGAAATAAATATAGGAATAGAACCTGCTCCTGCAAAAATTTAAATGCAGACGAGGTAGAAACTTTCGTTGTTCAGAATTTAAAAGCTTATCTGCTTGGACTGGATTTTCATGACATGGCACAAAAAATTGCTGACACCATCAACGGGGCATCAGCAGATTTAAAAGCAGAACGTATAGAGCTTGCAGACATAATCAAACAACTTGATAATGGCACAAAGGCAATTTTAAAAGGCATTGACTATCCAGAACTTCAAACTGAAATGTTCAAGCTGCGTGTTCGCAAATCTGAACTGGAAGATATAATTGCTAAAGGAGAAGAAAAGAAAACTATAAGTGCAGATAAATTGGAATCACTCTTTCACCAAATGCTTGAAGATTGGGATAGCGATTTAAATGGCATTTGTCAAAAAATGATAAAAATATACGCCCATGCTGACGGTTCTTTTGATCTCAACATAGGCGTACATATAGCTGCCAAAGAACGCTTATTTTTATACAATTCAAAGTGCGTTTTCTTTTGGTTGGCACGTTTTCTTTTGTTCATAGCATATATTTATTCTCACTCATCTAGTCTTGATTTAGTAAATTGTGATTTGATGGTATCATACTACAGATTGAGAAAAATGCAAGAGGAACGGAAAATTCAGACTGAAAATAAATTATAGTTAATCGTCTTATGTAAACCTTAATTTTCAAATTCATTTCAAGATGACCTCAGCGCCGTCTATAACTTCTGCTTTGACCTTCTTTCTCAGCAAATCCCAATTCGGCTTTCTGTCATGTAGATCATGCGCATCACTCCCGAATACAATCTTAGCACCGGAGCGGATCAGATTCTTCACAAATCTGCGCTCACGAAAATTTGCGAACGCCTCCGTATTCACCTGAAAAATCGCATCTGTATTCAGAATTTCATCAAGCTGCGATTTTGTGTACAGCCCGATATACCGATGAATATGCACGAACACAGGCAAAATTCCCGCACAGGTCAGATTATGGATCTCATCCAAAACCCACCGACCATATCCCGAAAACGGCAGTTCCAGCAGCATCAGATCAGTACCCTCGACGGCAAGTTTCTCAATTCCGGGAATCTCCGAAAATCCGCGTTCTATCGCAACTTCCGCCCCGAGACGAAACTCAAATTCTGTCCTGTGTGCGATCTTCGCAAAGGCATCCGCCCTCTTTCTCAAAAATTTCTCCACGGAGCTTTCACAGTGTGGATAAAAATGCGATGTCAGGATCACTCTCCCGACGCCCTGCATTTCCATCAGATCAAGCATTTTCTCCGATATTTCGGGATTTTCCGCACCATCGTCGATTCCGGGAAGAACATGGCAATGATAGTCAGTCAGCATGCTTATCCTCTTTATTTTCATCTTTTTTCTTCGATTGATCGTCGTAGCTGTAATACTTGTATTTCTTACTGTAGCCGTATTTTCCGCTGTGTCTGCTCTTGATTTCATTGAGTACAAAGCCAAGAATTTTCGTATCGGAGGTCTGCACTTTCCGCATCATATCGGCAAAATCGTCATAGGCAGTCTTGCCATAATGGGTGACCGCTATCATGCCCGAGATGCTCCTGCCAATGGTCAGCGGATCGCTCACAATATTCACCGGAGGCATATCAATGATGACATAATCATACTCCGCTGACATCTCCGTCAGCAGCTTTTCCATTTGCTCAGACGCCAACAATTCCGACGGATTCGGCGGCAGCGAGCCTGACGTGATGATGTCAAGATTCGGAACGCCCGATTTTTGGATGCACTCCGATCTCTGCTTCATTTTGCCTAGATATTCGGCAATTCCGGCGTTGTTCTTGACATTAAAAAGCTTGTGCTGAACCGGCTTTCTCATATCCGCATCGATCAGCAGAACTTTATTTTCGTTGAGCTGCGAAAACGCAATGGCAAGATTGGCTGCGATCGTAGACTTTCCCTCGCCGGGCAATGCGCTGGATACGGCGACTATTTTTTTATCCGTTGTGGACAGGGAGAACATCAGATTGGTGCGCATGACTTTATAACTCTCTGTAATATTAAAGGAAACGTTTGTATCTGTGATCAGATAATGCTCGCGTTCTTTTTTACGTGATTTTTTTGTTCCCCTTTCCTGGATTTCTCCGAGCACCGCAAGCTGATGTTTCTTGGAAATTGTTTCGGAATCCTTAATTGTATTGTCAAAAAAATCGATCAGAAAAATTATCAGAATTGCAGCCATCATACCTGCAAGAGCGCCAATTACAGCGTTCTTCGTCACATTCGGAGCAACAGGTGTCTTGTAGATTTTCGCCTGATCAATAGTGTTGAGAGAGCCTACGCCAACCGCTTTCTTTACGTATTCCGGAGCAATTTGCGTCAGATTATTGCAGATCATAGCCGAAAGTTCCGCATCCTTCGTTGTTGCAACGATCTTTACCGCAGAGGTATCATTCACAGAACTTATCGTCAGACAATTTCTGATAGATTCCGGATTGATCCTCCCTTCCTCATTGACATTAAAACACTCTTTAAGGATGCCGTTTTTATGCTGCTTTACGAGCATATCTCCGACACCGTTCATTACGGCATCGTCTTTTAAAACCTCCATATAAGTATTTACAAGCTGCTTGGAGTTGCTGATGTTGTTCTGATTTTCGTTACTTTCGGAAATACCTGTGTAGCTCTGCACGTACATCGTGATATGCGAGGAATATTGCAGCGGCAATACGAATTTAGAAAATGCAAACGCCGCGCCTCCGCCGATTACAATTAGTATAATTATCAGCCACAATTTATTGATCAGAAGCCGTAAAATATTTTTTATCGAATATGTATTTTCCATTTCTCCTCCTCAGACTGCCACAAGTACTTTCTTGTTGAATTCTTCCGGCGTGATGAATGTGGGAACCATTTCATGCATCGCCCGTATCGCTGCGTCTTCGTCATTTCTTTCAGCGGCATTCCGCAGCTTTCTCAGACGATTCGGGAAATTCTCTTCGTCGATCTCAATTTGACGTCCAATGAAGATCAGCTTGTTTGCGGTCTTTTTCAAGCCCTCCTCGTTCATGAGCAGTTCCTCTTTGATCTTCTCGCCGGGGCGCAGTCCCGTGAATTTAATTTCAACATCTTTATACGGAATTTTTCCGTACATACGGATCAGATTCTCCGCAAGGGCAACGATCCGCACTGGCTGTCCCATATCGAGGACGAAAATTTCTCCGCCCTTTGCTATTGCTGCCGCCTCCATCACAAGGCTGACAGCTTCGGGAATCGTCATGAAATAGCGGATAATGTCAGGATGGGTTACCGTGACCGGCTTTCCCTGTTCGATCTGCCGCTTGAATTTCGGAATGACCGAGCCGTTTGAGCCGAGGACGTTACCAAATCTGGTCGTGACAAACTGCGTTCTTCCCTCATTTTGCTGGGAGAGATACTGCACGATCATTTCGCAGCAGCGTTTGGATGCCCCCATGACGTTGGTGGGATTGACCGCCTTGTCAGTGGAGATCATCACGAATTTTTCTACATCGTGGAACTGTGCGAGAGTCGCCGTGTTGAAAGTGCCGATCACGTTGTTTTTGATAGCTTCCATGGGGGAATCCTCCATCAGCGGAACGTGCTTGTGCGCCGCCGCATGAAAGACGATATCCGGCTTGAAACGGGAGAAAATCTGGTTCATGCGGTAGTAGTCACGGACGCTTGCGATAAGCGTGACAAGGTTCAGCTCGTCGCCGTACTCCATGATAAGCTCCTGCTGGATGTCATAAGCGTTGTTCTCGTAAATATCCACAATGATGACTTGTTTTGGGCGATATCTGGCGATCTGCCGCACAAGCTCCGAGCCGATCGAACCGCCGCCGCCCGTTACCATGCAGATCTTTCCGCTGATGAAATTCCTGATGTCGGTATTGTCAAATCTGATCGGCTCACGTCCGAGGAGATCTTCTACACGAATATCGCGGACTTGTCCCAGCAGTGTGGATTTTTCGTCGTCGAATATCAGATTGCCGATAAATGGGATTATTTTTATCGATACTTCGGTTTTGGAGCAGAGATTCAGAATGCGCTGACTCTCGTCCTCCAGACAAGATGGAATGGCGAAAATAATCTGCTCGATCTGTTGTTCCGTCACATATTTCAGAACCTCTGCAGTCGTACCTACTACGGTCACTCCGCCGATTTCCGTACCGATTTTCTTGGGATCATCGTCCAGTATGCACACGGGCGTGAACATTGCCGAATGATTCTCATTGGGAGAATTCTGCGCATTGTGTATCTCTTTTAAAAGCATTTTACAAGCCTGTCCGCCGCCGATAATCATGGTGCGTTTGCACTGCGATTCCTGATGTCCGGCATTGGTAAGGTCGATAAACGTCCTCTTGAACAGGAAACGGAATGCACATATCCCCAGTGTTGCAATCATGAAATGAATTGCAGTGTAGACAACGTCAATATTTCCCGTCATTATCTCAAAAAAAAGGCTTGAAACAGCCATTCCCAAAAGCACGCCGCCTACACAGGAAAGGTAATCCCGAATGTTGAAATACCTCCACAATTTGTTGTACGCATCGAATGCCAGCAGGCAGAATCCGCAGCAGACCACGCTCATGACAATTGAGACCATCAGATGCCTGTTGGAAATGTTAAAATCCACTGCCGCAAGCAAAAAGTTGCTTATCAGTGCCGAAACCGCAATGATAAATGCGTCCGCTGCTGCAAGAATGATCTTTCGGTATCGGAATTTTTTCAGAATTTTTTTCATATTAATCCACCTGATTTTCTTTAAACTTTATTCCTATATTTTTCAGTTTTTCAAGCTGAATCTGATAAGTATATCGTGACAGTGACAGCAAACAGATCGTTTTGTTGGGATTATCCTCACATAACTTGAAACCAATAAATGATTTTACCATCCGGTTGGGTGAACTACGGCTACTCTTCCATGTTCAGTGAGCATATGAATTGCGGCTTTGTAGTCGGTTTGAATGTGTTCAAATAGGCTGATTGCCATGTGGTTCACTTCTTTCATATTTTGGAAAATCACCTGAAACGGTGCTTCTGATTAGTATTTTTGAAATTTTGAATATGCCGTTTCAGCTATAAATGTTCCCAGAACACATCCAAGTGTGTTGTGAATGATGTCATCCCATTCGAACAGTCCGAGACGGAAGATGAGCTGAGTTACTTCGATGGTTGCTGATAACGTTAAACCGAAGTAAAAAGAGTGTTTTACTTTGAAATTAGGGGTAAGGAGCGTTAACATTACGCCGAGAGGAAAAAGCATAAAAGTATTGAGAATATTTTCTTCAAAGAGTGTTTTGTTATGATGAAATATCACATCATACCATGACCAGAATGGAATCAATTTTGCTGTGATAGTTGGTTTCTGTGTTCTTGTGATTATGGTTAGAAGAAGGACGAATATGAGGTATATGAGAATCAAACTTCTGAGAAGCGGTTTCTTTTTCTGAGACTTTATATTGTAGAAAATAATACCTACTGAAAACAGAGCGTAGATCAGCCAACCCCACAGTGGCATAAGATTTCCTATAATGCGTGTTGTTGCGTCCAACCAATCACCTCGAAAGTTAGTGGCTTAGTCTCTTCTGAAAATATCTCTTGTGTAAACCTTTTCCTGAACATCTTCAGGATAGCTATCATTTTTAATGCTTTTTAATTTTCTCCAAGCATATTTTACAACCTTTTCGAATAAATGATAAATTTACAATTAGAATTATTGCAAAGGGGATAACCGAAATACTATAAAGCAGTTTAGATTCAATAAATGAAGCTAAAATAGCAAACACAGTAACAGATAAAATCTGAATAATCCACTTACTATATGAAATCTCAAGCTGTATAACTTTACTAATGTTTACAACTCTTATTAATAAAACTATAGCATAACTTACGGCAGTTGCAATTGCAGCTCCTACCCCTCCCAAAAATGGAATAATAATAAAATTTAAAGATATATTAACGATAGCACCTACGACTGTTGAAACCATAAGCATTTTGTTGCGTTTTATTGCATTGTAGAATGTTCCAAAATAAGAAGAGTAGCAACCAAACGTGGCAGCCAGTAAAAGCAAAGGAACAAATCTCCAAGCAGTGTAAAAATCACTTTTTAGTAATAAGGAGCAAATTAATTTGTTAAGAATAATGAGAAGAGTACATATCAATAAGCAAATAATAGAGTATACCTTAAAAACATTAGTGAAGAATTCCTTGTTATCTTTTTCATCAATTTCCTTTGCAGTAGAATATTGCCATGCCTGTTGAAATATAGATGTCACAATATTAACCATTGCCGGCAATTTACTTGCAGCAGTATATAATCCTGTAAGACCACTTCCACAGAAAAGCAAAACAATATAACGATCCGAAACGCTATTAACCCACCATGAAAGCATATTTGGAATACCCGGTAAGCTGTACTTTAGCATTGATTTAAGTAATGGGATGTTTAAACAAGTTCTTTTAAGAAATTTGTATTCTTTTGATAAAAAAAAAGCGATTATTCCAGTTACTCCATGACTAATAGCAAAAGAGAGTAGGTATGCTTGTATCCCACCATGCATCACCACTAACAAAATATAATTCGAAGCCACTAATATTAATGCGTTTAGTACACCATATAGAGCATATCTCTTCGTATGACCAAGCCCTCTTGCAAACTGAATAGTTACCCGAAATAAAACTGTGCTGCAATATAACAAGGCGAATTCTAAAGCATAGTCGTATTTAAATATGAAGCCCAAAATAAAACAAAAGAACACAACAACTACATCACCAATTATCGCAATACATATTGAATTAGCAAACAAAGACTGATGGTCAGCATCTTTATCAATAGAGAACCGATATAATGCTTCTACAATGCTCAAAGTACAAACTGGCAATACAATTTCAATTGAGCTATTTAATAGTTCAGAAACCCCATATTGCTCAGTTGTTAAAGCCGATGTATAAAGAGGCATTAAAAAGAAAGAGATTAATTTTACAAGCAAGTTGCCAATTGCAAAAATAGCTGTATTGGAGATTAAAACTTTATATTTTGAACTCATCGAATACCACCAAACAGTCAAGGTAAGAAAGTGAGAATGTCATTTGAAGTTCTTCGCTGGGCACAGATGCATTTCATACTTTCAGGATAATAGCCCAAACAGCAAATTCCTACAATTGCTTCAGATGCAGATATATCAAAAAGATGTTTTATTCGTTTTTCATTTCTACTGAATTCAAACCATTGCATTATACAGCTACCTATTCCTAAAGAATGTAGTGCAAGAACTAAGTAGGATAAATATATACCACCATTAATATACCATTGATACTGTTCATCACCAGCAAAATAAGCCCTATCACAAGTAACAACAACAAAGTTTGAAACAGTAGAAGTAAATGCTTTATTTCCTGTAAGCAATTCTTCCAATTTAGAAGCACTGTCTTTTCCTAAAGCACAATAGACCTTACATGGTTGCCTATTACATGCTGATGGTGCATAGTTAGCCAACCTTACAGCTTCGCTTATATCTGCACGTGTGACCTCTTGAGATGAATACACTCTGGCACTGTGTCTTGATGATGCAAATCGTTCAAAGTCAATGTTTACACCTTGTTTAAGAGAAATTTTATCTTGCCAATATATTCCACACTTTAGTTTGCTGATCTCATATATTTGAGATTCAGACATAGAATTTAATATATTATCAAGGCTCTTTTGAATATCATCAATTGTAATATGCATAGATTTTTGAAAGCGTGCATATTCCTTTAAAATGCCAATAGATTCCAATAGTGCAAAGTTCGAAGAGTCTGGATTTTGTACAATATACTTTTCAATATATTGACATAAATTTTTTGCTTTTTTAACGCCAAAACCTTTTTTTATATCTGGAAGACCCATACCTTTTTCCAATGAATGAGCCACAACCAACATTCTTGATTCAAGATAAGATTTGTTAAATAATTTATTTCTGTGCAATGTAGATCCAGTTTCCCTGAAACTTACCTTTAAAATATCTTTTATTGTAATTATGTTTCTAGCTAAATCTTTCATACCCATAAATTTCACCTTAAACTGTCTTAATATCGTTAACTATGCTGCTATAATACTTTTCTTTAAAATATGTTTTTAAAGAAAAGTCGATTTCTTTTTCTTGAAGTTCTTTTACTATTTTAGCGGCATCTTCTAAATCAGTAGCCACTTTAATGCAATCAGGATATACATTTTTGAACCACTCTGCACCTTCTACGACCTTATGATCCCCTGTACTTAATACAACTACAGGAGTAGAAGAAATCAATGAAAAAATTGTTCCATGAAACCTATCAGTGACAGTAATGCGGTAATTGGCAAATTTTGATATTGTACTCATAAGCACTTCCTCAGTACAAATTTGTCCGCTTGGCAATGTCGTATCCATCCAATTCGCCTGATTATCTGTGATTTGAAAAGCATTGCGAATCGAACTGTCAGAATACTTTTTTTCGCTATCATGGCGAATACAAAATACAATTTCTTTTCTTTGGCGTTGTGCTTTTCTTCTAAAAATTTCGTCACCAATAAGTGTAGTAACAATATCAGGCATTAATTTTACAGATACATTCGAAAAATATTGCTTTGCTATTTTAAAGCTCACGTTATCTCGTGCCATGAATAAAATGTGATCGTGGCTATTGTAAATTTTAGATGTTTTCATCGCTTCAAGTTCTGACGAGTATTTTACCGTTTGTGGAAAGAAGATGATCTTATTATCTTTGAATTTGGAAGCTATTATTCTGTGAACTATTTCATCATCATGAAGATCTGTAGAAGTATATCCACTTTGAAAAATAAATATATCATCCGGTTTTACCTTTTTTTTCATCACATCAACTATTCCACAATAATCATAAGCTAATGGCGCAGTAGGAATTTCGATGACTGTATAGTCAGAAAACGATTCCGCTAGTAATTTCTTAATACAATAGTATTGCGCATAATCTCCAAGATTGTTATGTAACGGTATACATAAAAACCATATCGTTTTATCTGATTGAACAGATTTGATAACTTGCTTATAGTGATTTCCCATTTTCTTACGACTACGGTATCTCAGCAGATTGTTGAGAATAATATGAGATTTTCTCGCAATCTTATATAAAAACGGGAATCTTCGTAAAATGACTCTAACCATGATCACACCTTCTCCTGTCAAATTTCTTAATGGTGCGTAGAAGTTTACTTTTGAATTGTAGGCTGTTAGTTCCATAGGCTGTATGGATATAAGTGATTCCATTCGGGTCTAAAAATTTGGACTACAATAAAATGAACAATCATATAAGCCAACAACATTGCAAAAAAGATATTTTTTTGATTTCCCACTTTTTTCTTTAATGCATTAGGAATCTCAATAATGCTAAAAATAACAAAATAATCAGAAATTCTGGAAATAATATTTACAGTAAACCCACAGCAAAGAAAAAAAAGAGCAAAAAAAGAACTAGTATATACAATGTTGTATTCTTTTTCAGAAAGATATTGTCTATCTCCCGATGAACTCCTTATTACAAAATAAATCAGAACGAGCCTAAGAAGAGATAAAAATGTTCCCAAATATCCACTATTTGCATACTTACCTGTAAAATAACCAGTATACTCATCTCCTAACATATGAGAAATATTAATCAAAAATGATGTGTGCGATAGTAGAATCGCTACACAACAAGCGCCAACAATAAAATAACCGTTTTTAGGTATATACTTATATAATAGCAGAAGAAGTACTACAAGTGCTGATGTATGGAATAATGCTGCGAAAAGAACCAGACCTACAAATAATATTATTCTATTATTCTTAAACTTGATATATGCTATAAAACATATCAGCATAGCCAAGCTTTGCCGTATTATATTGCAAAACGATCCATAACACAGAAAAAAAGTAAGAATTAAAGAAATTAAGCAATTCTCCGAGTTCTTAAATATAATATATGATAACAACCCATAATTTATTGTAGCCATTACTACTAAGAAAATATGTGGATCATCTGTAAATTTACCTATCAGGCGAATTAAGAATTGGAATCCCATCTCAATAGCGTAATTTTCATCAACGCCATATGAATCAATATTTTGAAAGTATCGGACATATACTGGAGTATCATTTCCGATTGACGTTGATCTGAACGCTGTTAAAAACCATAGGAAAAGTAAAATAACTATCGCCGCATGCCGTTGAAAAATTTTTGCACTATCAACTTTGCAAACTCCAACAGTTTTTGCATTTCGTATGTCAATAAGTAAGGCGAATATCAAAAAGAATATTATAGCGATATAAAGTAACATATATCACACCTCATTTCGGTGATATATGTTCACCAATTTCCTATACTCATCCACTGTAGTCTCAGAAATTACATTCCAAGAGAATAATTTTGATACGCAATCTATACTATTTGAAGAAATATGATTAAAATGGTCTTTTTCTTTTATTGCTGCTTTGATTTCTTTTGCTATGCCTTCGGCTGTATCACTTGAGCACCATCCAGTTTTATATAAACGCACTTCATTTCCTAAAGTTGTACCTTCGGTAACTAAACAAGGCAATCCATAACTCAACGCTTCAAGAATCCCCATAGGCATTCCCTCGAAGCGTGATGTCTGGATGAATATATCAGCACCAAGTAAAATATCCTCTTTCTCTTGTCCACTAATCTCATGATTTAGAAACACAATATCGCCAACATTTGCATCATTTATCATATTGGCAATATGCTGAAATCTTCCTTCATAATCCGGACCGTAAATATAAAAAGAACAGTTGTTTTTTCTAAAGAATTCAGCTTCGAGCTTTATTGCATCAATCATTAAGTCAAGACCTTTGTGAAATGCGTCAAGCCTGCCTATATACACAAACTTAGTTTCATCTTCATGAAAACTTGTTTTATATTTCTTTGGTAAATGCATTCCATTTGTTCCAATAAATTTCTTATTGCCAAAATGTGTTGAATTTAATTCTCTTGCTGAAAGGCATTGGATCGCAGATGCTCCATTGATAAATCTATTAAACAGCAAAATATTAGCTATAATTTTCTTAAAATGTTTTTTCTGTTGGGCTTCTTCATTCAGTTCTCCATGTGGTATTATCACATACGGAATCTTCCTTTTTCTTAGTTCCTTGGATATCGATAAATACTCTTTTCTATATGCTTCATGAAAAATAACGATATCCGGATTATTAAACGGTGCATTTAAGCTAATAATTTTCCTTACTTTTTCAT
>CALESG010000106.1 GCA_937907215.1 uncultured Ruminococcus sp. | reverse complement strand
TGAAGCCGGATGGTAAAGATTCAACAAACTATACGGATACGATATTTACCATTACTGATAAATTGCCGGATGGTATGGTTTTGGCTTCTGATTATTCGCCGGCTTATACCGATTGGAAAGACGGTGTTCTCTGTAATGACAGTTCTAATCTGACTCTGAAAGACGTATTTTATAATGCGGCAACTAATGAGATTACTTTCCAGGTACAGCCAAAGAATCTGAATAACAATAACCTGAATGGTAATACCTACATTGTATATGCAGCAAGATTCACTCCTCAAAAAATCAACGCACTGAAAGAATCTAGTGAAGAAACCGTGACCAATACAGTAACAGAAGTTTCTGTGACAAAGGACGGTCAGGAGATTCATAATGTAAAGCCAAATGCCACAGCGGATGTGAAATTCAAGCCGGTTCGTCCAGCTCCTGGTTTTGCAAAAATTGCATATGCATCTTTTGCAGGTACCACTTATGATAAAGACCTGATTCAATATGTAGAAAATGGTCTTATCACTGCCGGCGATACTCTTATCTGGCGTACTGTTGTTTACAACGGCGACGGCACTAAATATCCTGACAACACTTACAAGTATAATAAGGATGATACAGCAAATCTTAAGGGATATTCAGTTACAGATACTCTGCCGGATTCATATAGTTATGATGCAGAGCATATTACCGGTTATACATGCAGCTTAAAGGTTTACAACATCGGCTCAGATGGTAAGCCTGATGATAAAGATGCAGACGGTAACTATGATGAGAGCAAAGTAATCAAAAAATTTGATTATGTAGAACCAACTGCAAACGGCAAAAATTATACTTGGGATTTCTCTGACGATAAGTATGCATTAGAGCCAAACCAGTGTCTTGTAATCGAATTTGATACAATAGCTGATGTAGCTGTTGAAGGTGTTGTTACAAACACAGGTTATGCTAAAATTGACCAGCCATTTACAGTAGAAGATACTGTAGCAGGCGAAAAGAAAGACGATACTATTCACAGCTATGCTAACTACAATATCGCAGGTCTTACAACTGAATCATGGAAGACTATTCATTATGAAAATGAAGGTCATACAGTTGCAGGCGGCGATTTGCACGATGACCCTATTACTGATGACGGTGAAGGCCGCAATCCGGTAAAGAACTACGTTCAGGGTATGCAGGGTGAAAAGGTAACCTATAATATCAATGTACAGAACAACTCCCCTGCTGATTTGAATAATATGTCTATCATTGATCGTCTGCCTTATGAAGGCGATAGAGGTCTGGTTTCAGGTTATGACAGAAACTCTGCCTTTGGCGTACAGATGGGTACTATCGAATCCGTTGCAGTCAATGGAACGATTGTAGATTACACAGTTTCTTATTCTAATAATAAGACTGCTGTACTTAATGAATACTCTAAGGACTGGGTTGGTCAGGACGATGCAATGACTTGGACAGAAACTCGTTCTGATGATTCTGTAAATTTCCGTGTAATGATTGATTCCGGCGTTACTATTAAACCAGAAGATAAGGTTACAATTACATTTACAGGATATGTTCCTAAGTATGTAGCTAATACCGGTGAAGAAAACATCGCATGGAACAGCTTTGCTTATTCTTATCAGAGCGATATGCTTCCTGGTACAGTAATGGTTGCAGAACCTGCTAAGGTCGGCGTATGGGTAAAGCCTACTGATGCTTCTAATAGCATTACTATTAACAAGGCTCTTGAAGGTACAAAGGGCGGAACATATTACTTTGCAATCTTTAATAATAAGAATGAACGCCTGAGTGATATTGTTTCTATGACTCTTGATTCAGATGCTGTTAGTGGTTCTATAACCATGGAGAATCTTGACTTTGATCAGATAGCTAACGGCAATGGTGATGCTTTATTTATCCGTGAAACAGATGCTAAGGGTAATATCCTTGGCGAGCAGACAACTTCTCCTTATAAAGTTACTTATGATAACGATGGAAAAATTGACACTGCTGAAGAATCTCAGACAGTTGAGGTAACAAATACTCTTGAAGTTGATGACATCACTGTCAATAAGGTTATGACAGCAAACACTGCAAAGGCTGATACATTCTACTTTGCATTGTTTACAAAGGACGGCGATAAGTATGTTCGTTACGAAGATGCTGCGGTTCAGTCCGTAACTCTTAATGCAGTTCTTAATGATGACACAGATGAATATACTGCAAGCGGTTCTGTTACATTCAGGGACGTTCCAAAGGGTACTGATTTCTATGTTCTTGAAACAAATGAAAATGGTGTTCCTGCTGATGATTTGTCAACTTACACATCTAAAAACGGCAACATCTATACAGTAGAACAGAACGGCGAAGCTGTACAGGCTGGCGGTACTGCTACTATTGAAAATACTGAAAACGCAGTTTACAGCATTAAGGTAAGTAAAGTATTGTCATCTAAAGACATTAAAACTCTTCCTAAGTTTAATGTAGGTCTGTTTACAGAAAGTGATGGCACATATACATTAGTTGAAAAGAAAGAAATAGTGTCTGGCAGCGATGTTACATTTGATAAGCTTGACCCTGCTAAGACTTATTATGTATTTGAGCTTGACGGTGATACTCGCCCTTCAGCCGGTGCTGAATTTACAAGAGATGATATTAAGATTACAACTTCTGATAAGGAATCAACATCAAAGAAATTCGTTGTTTCTTATGACGGCTGCGGAGATACTCCTATTGAGTTTAAAGACGCAAAGGACAGCAGCAAGAGCGTTGTTGTAACAAATACAGATACTCCTGAAAAGGAAAGTCTTGCAAAGATTTCTGTAACAAAGTCTGTTGTAAACGAAGACGGCAGCATTATTAGTGATTATAATGGTACATTCTATGTTGGTCTTTATACTTATTCTTTAAGTAACGACGGCGAAGAAAAATATGAACTTAAAGATACTGCTGAACTTGAAGTTACAAGTGGTACAGGTTCTGTAGAGTTTACAGATCTTAAAGCAGACTCTAAGACAACTTATGTTGTATATGAACTTAATTCTAAATCTGGTACAGATAATCCTTGTGTAGAAGGTTCTGTAATTACATCAGGTGATGATAAGTTCAATGTAAGTTATCCTGGTGGTACACAGTTGATTCTTGAACCTGGTATTCCTGGAACAATGCGTATAACAAATACAAAGGCTACACAAACTGTTCTTAGCTTTATCAAGTGTGATGCAGAAGGTAATCCATTCTCCGGTGCTTCAATGAATCTTTTCGATTCTGAGAATTCACTAGTAAGGGAGTGGAAATCTGGAGAAGAACCTGAAACATTTGATGATCTGGCTGACGGTCATTATACATTGACTGAAACCTATATTGCAGGATATACTCCTTTGAACGTTGAGTTCGATATTAAGGACGGCTATTTTGTAACTTTAGATGAAGATAAACAGGTAAATAGCTTTACTATAAGCCCAACAACTCTTACAGTATACAACCGTTCTTCACTAAACGTAAGCAAGGTTGATATAGATAATGAAACAACTGAGCTTGCAGGTGCTGAAATTTGCATTACACTGAAGGATACTGATAAGTTCCTCAGCAGTGTAGAATTATCCAGAGGCGGAAGTGAACTTACACGTGTAATAAGCTTCTCTGATGATAATGTTAAAAATGGTTATAATGAGTATATTATTGATGGTAATACAATCAAATTCTTCTCTAATGGTGAGAATGATACTGTTATAACCGGTTTAATTGATGGCGATTATACTATCAGTGAAATAACTGCTCCTGATGGATATACTACTGTTGAATCTCATGATTTTACAATTGCAAATGGTGTTGTAAAAGACACTGCTCCAAATGACAGCTATGATGTTATAGGTGCAACTGTCAAAACTACAAATAAGATTGTCATGAAAGACAGTAAAGAAAAGTATATATCAATCAGCAAACAAGATATTTCTGACAGTTCTGAGCTGCCTGGTGCTAAGTTGTCTGTAATCTTTGATGGAGATACATTGAATGCAGATGACATAAAACTTACAAGAACAAACGCTCAGGGTAATGCTGAAGCACTTGTTCTTGGCAATGATTATACAATTGATGGCAATACTATCACATTTACATCTGCTGATGCTTCTACAAAGATTTATGGTCTGCCGGATGGCAGCTATACTCTCAGAGAAGTTGCAGCTCCAAATGGTTATCAGGTTATAACTGACTTCTTATTTGCAGTAAGTGACGGCAAGATTACTACAGAGCAGCCAACTGACAGAGAAGATATATCTGTAAGTGAAGATGAACTTGTTGTTAAGGATAGTGCATCTGAAGTTGAAATCAACAAGTGTGATATTACAGGTAAAGTTGAAGTAGCCGGTGCTACATTACAGTTGACTGTAAATGAATTGGCTGAAGGCGTTACTATTGACTGGGCAAAGGTCATGGAAAATGCTGCAATAGCTCCTACTGTATTAAACGGTAACGACGGTAACCAAAACGGTATAGAGTGGACATCTGCTGATGATTCCGCACAAATCATTAAATATTTGCCAGATGGAACATATACTCTTAAGGAAACCGGCGGCGAATTTGAATCTGACGGTGTTAAATATTCTATAATAAGCACTGAAGCTACTTTCACTATTAAGGATGGCAAAATTGATACTGAGGGTATGATCAGTATAGATAATGCTACTTATCCAGATGCTGATAGTACAACAGGTGCTTATGTATACGACAACGGCAAAATCTTTGTATGTGACGCTAAGGCATCTGCTGATTCAATTACTGTAGAAGTTAATAAGGTCGATGAAAATGGCGAACCATTAAACGGTGCAGAGTTTAAACTTGAATACTATAATGGTACCACAAGCGAATATGAAGTTATTGCAGATACAATAACTGATGATAATAACTCTGTTTCAATTCATCCTGATTATTTGGGAAATAGTTTTATACTTAGTGAAACCTTAGCTCCTAATGGCTATACTGTAATAAAGGAATCATTTAATTTCTTTATAGATACTAATGGCGATGTAATGGTTTTGGATGAAAGCAATAGCTTTACTTTAAGCAATAATAACAAGACTATTTCTATTACAGCGAAGGATAATCTGATTGAAGATGTTAATATTTCTAAAACTAACTTAACTGGTGATGAAGAGGTACCAGGTGCAAGCCTTGAGCTTTATATTCTCAATGAAGACGGCACTAAGGGTGATCTGATCGACAGTTGGGTATCCAAAGATGCTCCTCATGTTATCTCAGGAAAAGATCTTATAGTCGGTAAGGAATATGTTCTTGTTGAAACAAATGCACCAAATGGATATGCTTATTCTGATGATGTGAAGTTTAACATTGATAATGATGGCAACGTTTTTGTTTATGATGAAAACAACGAGCTTGCTCAAACAACAGATCGTACCGTAACTATGAAAGACGATGTAATTCGTGATATATCTATTGATAAGCGTGACATTACAGGTCAGGAAAAGGTTGAAGGTGCACAGCTCCAGATTTTGGACGAAAGCAACAAGGTCATTGAAGAATGGACATCTGATACCGATACTCATAAGGTCGATGTAACAAAGCTTTCTGCTGGTAAGACCTATACACTTCATGAAGAAGGCGCTCCGGATGGATATGCTTATACAGCTGATATTGAGTTTACTGTAAACAATGACGGTACAGTAACAGTTGATGAAAAGTATATTTATGAAGATGGCACTATCATCATGAAGGATGATGCTCTTAAGGTAACACTTAGCAAGAAGGCAATTTCAGGAGATGAAGAATTGCCGGGTGCAGATCTTGAACTGTATCAGATCATCACTAATGAAGATGGTACAGAAACAAGAGAACTGATAGACAGCTGGACATCTACAGATACTGCTCATGAAATAACCATTGACAAAGATACAAGCAGCGGTAA
>CALESG010000105.1 GCA_937907215.1 uncultured Ruminococcus sp. | reverse complement strand
AGCAGCGCTTTAGCAGGCGTATCTGCTCCAAAACCACATCTGTTTATCATATGTTGTAATTCTGCATTGTTGTGGTATTTTTCTTTTGCAACAGAATAAACTTCAACTGTATCATAACCAGTTTCTGCAGCAGACTCTATCTTCTCAGCAAGTGCACCATCCAAAAGCGTCTTGTATTCAGCATCAAAACGATATTTTATTGTAAACCATCCAGCATATACACTATAAAGCAAATAATCTTTTTCGTATGCACGCATAGTGTTGAATACTTCACCATTTCCAGAAAGCACATCACTAACCATAATATTATTTTTATCCAATTCAATCTTAATAAAATCGTTGCCTATTGCTTCTATAAACTTTTCGATTTCTTTTGCTTCCTTTGCTATCCAGAACTCTTTCGTTTTATTTTGTGTTACAATAGGAACAATTTCTTCAAAGGCATCATTAAACTTCTTCTGAATCTTTTCGCACATAGAACGAATTTCTTTCATATTATGACGTACATCACTACTATAGCGAAGAGTACGATAAAAACCGCCAAAGCCATTATTACTATCCGTTGCATCTTTTTCTCGTGTATAGCCATTATCCGTTATTGCAAGTCCAAATGCTCCCGGTGTAATTTCACGTTCTGCAAAAGTAATACCAGCATCTGTAAGATAGTCATAAATAGATTTTGTCAATGCACCCTTAATAGAATCCATATAAAATCCAACGGGATCATTATTACTCATAAGAGGCATTTGCAATGATGCAACTGCATTCTGAATATCTGCCTTATAAGCATTAACCATTGTTTCAATTATTGTATTATTTACAACAGTATAATCAATAAGATACTGCAGCTTATAGTAGTCTAATTTACCACTAATGTCATAACTATTTGTAAAGAAACCATTTGCATCAATTGCATCTGCATCTTCTTTTACATCGGTAAGAACTTTTATTTCTTCCTTATAAGTTGGATTGTGCAGATAAGCGTTTCCACCTGATTCAATAATTTTCAAAGCAAGATCGTTTACCATAGGAGGGAACGTAGACCATGGAATGAAATTTGGGCTGCTTTCATAACTCATGTGCAAACCATACTCACCTTTATTAACTGCGACAGTATACGCCTTGTGATACTCCTCCATATTCAAGAACGCATACAGTGGAATTCCAGCATACACTTGAACATAAGTATAATTATCATCCACCTCACTGATATGAGATTCGTCTATGCCAAATTTAGCCATAATTTTACTCTTAATTTTATTATTTATAAAATCGCCGGCTCTTTTCATCAGTGTAAATACTTTATAATCGAGTATATTAGCTTCAACAACACCGGCTCCTGTTAAAGAAGCACACAACGTTGCACCACACATTTCTTTGAATATCGCATCCGCAGTAATTTCAAATGGATCAATGTGATAAGTCGCTACAAAATCGTTTGCCATTGCATTATAATCCATACTACCAGTATGAGGATTCATGTATGTACCGGTATCATTTAAGATCTTGAGAACTGCATCTACAGGAATAGATCTATCCAAACCTGGATTATTTTCTTTCGCTGTATAGAATACGATCAGAATATTCATTACCAAATTCTTAATGCTTTCATCCAGCAGTTTACTAATAGTTTCCTTTACCTCATCAACAGCCAGCATAAATTTTGTGGAATCACTTATATTCAGTTTATCAATATTGTCTGGATGAAGAATTTTTGCCATTAATCTCTTAGCAAAAGATTTTACAAAAGAATTTTCATCGCCATCATCATTATCCTTCAATGTATATTTCATTAATTCCGTCAGACGAGGACTCATACTACCTTTAGCAGCAATATCAAACATAGGAATAAAACTTCTGTTTTTACCTGCGCCAGCCTCTGTAGCTTTCAGCATTGCAGAACTGTCTTTTCCAACAATATCGGAAATTGTACTAAACAAAGTAACCAATGATTTATATAACGTGTTGTCTTCTTCCTTAAGAAGTTCATAAGCTCTAGAAAGTTCATTATACATTTTATCCCATACTCTTATACGCCATTTTGCCCATGCAACATCCAATGCACATCTACGGAACATATTATAATCATCATCAGATATTGAAAAAAAGCCCAGATTGTCTTTTATTGTCTTACATCTTTTTTCTGCAGCAGTTTGGAAAGCCATCAAATCTTGTTTTGCTTGTGCTTGATTAGTTTTCATCCAGTCCAAAATACCAATATCACCATCAGTGCCATATAAAATGTCCTGCAAAAGAAATTTTGCTTGATATGGATTTACTTTTAGAATCTTACGCAAATTGCCTGAAATTGTTTCATATACTGTTGAAGCCCATCCTCCATTAAATTGAACAGCATCAATACCAATATCAATATAATTCTTTACATTATTTTTATTTTTCCTTGCTGGAAGATATCTATCTACTTTTTGTTTTATACTGCTGTATGCAGCTGTTTCCTGTGTTTTGAAAAGCTGATCAAACCAAAGATAACGGTTTCCCTCTTTATTGAGTCTAGGATATTTAGGTGTGGTATTTGATGGTGCACCATGAAGTAAAATTCCTAAATCTTTCAAATAGTCCTCTGCATCAATTTTATCATCTTTACAATACAAATCTTCAAGTTCTTTTAATGCACTGTTACAGAGAACCGTAATGATCTCTTGAATGGGATAACGCACAGTCTTAAATCCCATTGCACGATAATTATATCCTGTATCAATAGGAAGATTTGGGTTAGCACGTGTAAGACTTTCACATGTATCTTTATTATAATGTTTTACATTGCCATCAATAGCAGAACTAATAGAAGTATAATCCTGATTAGCAACTTCAAATTTTGACAAAGAGGAAACAATGAAATCTGCAACATTTCTTCTAACTTCATCCAGAGTCAATAAGGCACCTGTTGTACCACCATGTCCCTGAACTATTGTACAAGATTTAAAAATAGATTTTCTGGATGTATCAACACCATTATCATGTTCAAATATATATTCATTATTAGTTACATCAGATTTAATGAAATTATTAATTTCTTTCATGGTAGCGATAAAATGATTCTTAAATAAAGCTTCATCACCATCATCATCACCCGCTTTATTCGCACTTGGAACAGGAGCATATATAAATGCATTAAGATCACCTTGCCAATTTCCATGAAGAATGTTTTTCGCTATTTTGCTTATTAAATAGGAAATATCAAGTATACAACCGCTGCCAGTACCGGAGCAAACACCTGCAATCAAAATAACACGTGGAATTTGATCTTTAAAATTGGTATTAAAATCATTGAATATACTTGCCAGCCTTCCACAAATATCTTGATAGCACTTTCCAATCGATAAATAAAGTCTTCCCATCTGACGACAACGACCTGCACCCTTACCATTAAAATCAAGATCCGAATACATTTGAGGATCCATCCATTTTGCCTGAGATTTTCTATTAACAGGATCTTTTACGGTTTCTGCAAAACGAAGAAATTGGCCGTTTGCTGGTGGCAAAAAGAAGATTTTCTCTTCTCCAGTACCTTTTCCCTTATCATTCAAATATTCCAATTGATTTAAATCGTCAGCACAAGTATCCACAGCAAGAAAACGGATCTTTCTTTTCTTATCGTTAATTCTCTTAATATACTCGCCTTTGATCATATCAACTGTCTTATTTCCCAATCCACCAATGCCAATAACAAGTGTAGGTTCATCTGTTACATTAGCCTTGGAAATCTGATCCCATATCGAACCACCTTCATCATACTTGACCGCATTAAAATAAGCACCTTCGTGTGATTCTGTTTTTACCCATTCAGTATTCGGGGTAATCGCCATTTTTACCACTCCTTAATAATTAAAATATTCAAAAAAACGCTTCACACACATAAGTGCTTACAGCATTTTAATATTAAATGTAATCGTATAGTCTGGCTGCTCAGCCGTTGCATCACTGCGAATATCAATACGGAAATATCTTGGTGTTCCATCATTAGAACAAACCTTAGTTTTCTTGGTTACGCCAAAACTATACTCTACTGGCTCAGGAGCATAATCATCCATATATTCCATTGCTACAAGAATATTCTTCTTAAGCTCAATCACTTCTGTCTGATTACTTTTATTTGTTCCTGTAAATGTAATTGAACTCAAAACCTTCAAAGTCAAAAATTCATCATCATTACAGCGAATCGCATCCTGTCTTAAAATATCAGCCATATTCTTTTGAATATCTACATTGACAGGAGCAATAATTTCATCTCCGTTTTTAGTAACACGCAATTCATACAATGAATTGCGGAGCTTCATGCCTTTCTTACGAAGTAAAAGAGCAACTAATGCAATTATAGCTAAGGCAATCAATCCAATAATAAATGGAAGGATACGAAAGACCATAGCTTTCCTTACTTTAACATAAACAGTTGCTTGTACAATGTTTTCTCCATCCGATACGTCTAGCGTCAGCGTTGATTCACCAGCAGTAAGTCCTTCAAGAGTAAGGATATCATCCACATAACTTGCATCTATAATTGTATCATCTGAAACATCTGACAGCGTAATTGTAATCGTATCTTTCTCATAATCACTGACACGTGCTGCCAAATCTTTTATACTAAGCTTTTCTCCAGCATCTAAAGTAAAATCTACTACAGGTATCGCATTAGACACAACTACTGGAATCTTCAAATCAAAAGAAGATGAACCATCCTTAGCAGTAAAAGTAAAGTCCAATATTGTACTGCCCGCCATTCGTCCATTGATTTTCAATGTATTATTTACCAATTCCGCATCAATCAAACTATTATCATATTCATTGTTCATTTTAACATCAGCTGACGAACTGCTGTAATTCTCACTAAACATAGGAATCTCTGTAGAATAGCCATTGCTAACATAAACAGTTTCTGGAGTCTTAATCGGGAAAATAGATCCATCACCAGAAATCAAAACTTCATCATAACAATAAAAATTTCCAGAGTTAATTAACACACTTATCAAATTTGCACCATTATTTTCAATAGGAATATCTGCTGTAAAGGCAGTATCTGTTATACCCAAAGCAAAACTTTGTACTCCTTCTAATCTTTTCAAATATGTTGAAATCTCTTCCGCTGTTTTATTTTTAACCTCATTTTTTAAACTTGTATTATCACTTACATAAGCGTAAGCTTCCATATTATTCAATTCGTATAAATCCTGAGGATTCATAGCATTGCCTGCAGAATACAGCACACTCTCCAAATGTAATCGATCTCCTGGAGTTACACTAGTGACCTCATTGCCATTCAATGTAGTGCTGATTTTCATTGATAAATCGTAGTAACGAAGCAGATCAATATCAACATTTTCAGGCTTCACGCCTTCTACAGAAATTTTCCATTTTCCGACATCTGGAGAAATGATCTTGATATCAACAGAAGATTTAGTGTTCTGCACCCAAATGTTATCATTCTTATCATTTAAATCAACGATTTTTCCATCTGGTTTTGTTAATACAATCTTCTCTGCATCATTGATATGAACGCTGATATCTGCTTCTACAATTTCCAAATCAGTTTCAAAAGTTCCATCTGTAATTTTTGTAATTTTAGGAAGATCACCGCCAGAAAGAGAGGCAAGAACTTTGCAAAATTTATCTTTAAATTGATCGACATTCTCTGCTACTTCTACAGTTCCACCCGTTTGCTCTGCATACTCCTTCAACAGACGATAACCATAACCATCTATATCACCAACAGAATGATTACCATCATCATCCAGATAATCATAAGCCAAACTATATACCTCAACACCAGTATCTCCAATAGAATTGTTTACAGTTTCCCGAATTTTTTCATCTGTAGCTGTTGCAGCAGTCAATACCCCATTTTCAGCACCATCAGTAAAAACAATTAAAACGTTTCTTGTGTTTTCGTCTGAATTTTGATCCAAATATTTGCATACTTCTGTAATACTAGAAACCATGTGAGTAGCATTTGCACAATGTGTCATTCCGGAAATTGCATTTCCCAACTGACGGTAGCTCTCATCTGCATCAACTGTTGTAAGTTCTGCTACTTGATCTAAATCATTAGAAAATTGAAATAAAGAAACCCTTGTAGCACCATTTGTAGGAATCAAATTTACAAAACTTCGTGCTGCATCCCTGGATGTTAAATCTGGATCTGATGGCCGCTCACTATCTAAAATAGAACCGCTTGCATCCATCAAAATTGCCACATTCAAATTTTCCACCTTTTCTTCTGCTGATACAATAAAAGGTGATAATATTGATATACCAGAAAGCATAGATACTGCCGCCAGTAACCCCATTAATTTTTTCATATCTCATATTCTCCTTATAATATATAATCAATCGCACAATCCGTCCACAAAATTCAATCAGTATTTCCTCAATGTTTTATACTTTGTTCTATGCGCATTGCATTGAAAAATATAGTACACAATTATAAATAAGAATTTCAACTATTCGTTTTGCATAAGTTATTGTCTTTTGCGAAAAATATAAAAACCAAGACTTATTCAATTTTCAAGATACTATTTTTTTAAACAGCAAATTTTAATCGTTTCATATAACTAGCTTTCTGTTCAAATGAAGAATGAACATAACGATTCAGCGTAATTTCTACAGAGGAATGACCTAAAATCTCAGAAAGCGACTTAATATCAAAACCTAATTTTACACAATTTGATGCGAACATATGGCGAAGTGCATGAAAATGCACTGACGGCACTTTTACGTTTTTTAGAATTTTTGCAAAGCGATACTGCATAGTTCGAGGTTCAACTGGTTTTTCTTCGCCGGAAAGCAAATATTCTTTCGATTTTCCTTTGAAACTTCTCAAAAAATCCACAATACATTCTGGAATCGGAATCATTCTTCTCGAAGATTCACTTTTAGGTTCAGTAATAATCAGCTTTGTTTTGACATTTTCAGTAGAACACTGAATTCGCTGGATAGTTTTTCTGACGGTCAAAATACGTTTTTCGAGATCTATATCATTCCATTGTAAAGCACAAAGCTCGCCTATTCTAATTCCGGTAGACATGGAAAGAGCGATTCCAAGCGTAGTGTTATTCTGATTTTTTGAAAGATACTGCTGCAATTCCTGCTGTTCATTTTCATCCAGAAGCTGAATTTCAGACGTTTTCTTCTTTGGAAGTGTAACAGCGTCCATAGGATTAAAAATGTGATATGTTCTGACTGCATACTTGAACACAGACTTTATCAAAATGATAATATCAGACACATAACGATTAGATAATCCCTCACTCTTTTTTACTTCGATGAAATCATAAATATCATCAGAAACAAGTGAACTTACTAATTTATCGCCGAAATTCGGTAAAATATGCTTTTGTGCTTTCATCAGATAATTTGCAGCGGTGGATTCTTTGACTCTATGCTGAATGCTGCGATACCATTCTTTAAAAAGTTGAGAAACTGTCTTGGTACACTGAGTCTGTAAAACCTCATTATGCTGTGTTTTAGCCATCTTGTCAAGTACTTCTTCTCTTGTGTGTCCGAAGAAGTACTGAAATTTTCTTTTTCCATTACGACATTTCCCTTTAGAGATTCTTCCCTCAAAGCGTCCATCTTGTCTGAAATAGATATTGAAGTGCCTCATTTCTATATCCTCCTTGTGCAAATTCAATAAAAGATAACAACTTTTTTCTACAAAATAAAATCAGAAAAATATTGACTTTTCTGTCGAAATCTGATAAAATTAAGTAAAATAATATGTGCATTGCATCATACAATGCTATAACTCAAAGTAGGGTCTTAATTTTTGCATTATTTTATTTTTCGCAAAAGACAATATTTTACGTTAAATTGCTTATTCATTACCGCCAAGACAAGTTCTTGACGGTATTTTTTATTTTCTGGATATAATTCTCGTAATTTCAGAACTATTTGTGCTGATAATAGGTCAAATCCGACAGCATCACCATTGTAAAACTCCATTATTCCAGCACTCTTTATCGTTCTCTCCAGTACATTATACAACCCTACCTTCAAATCCTCTATATCACATGATAAATTTCTGTGTCCGGTAAAACAAGTTGAGCTTATCTTTTGCTCCTTTACCTTCCAATTAGTTCTGAAAAAGCTGTCTGATTGATAGTGTATCTTTGTGTACTCTAATCATATACTTAAAAGTCTATATTTTCAAGCCCAAACAGATATTATTTTTTCTTTCAGCAAGATGTATAATAATAGTTGAAAGGAAAGGAACGATATTATGGACATTGGAAAAAGAATCAGGGAAATCCGCACTGTTAAAGGACTCTCTATGTATCGCCTCACACAAATTACAGGAATTTCAGGACATCATATCAAGGGAATTGAAGAAGGAACTCGTCAACCAACTATTGATACACGAACATTGATAGAAAACTTTCGTACACTTGACAAGGAAAAGGCTGATGCACTTTTACTCTTTAGTGACGTTTTAAAAAAATAATGCAAAAGCGGCTCAGTGTAATTCCTGAACCGCTTATTTGTTTATACTACTGCATTAAAAAAATAAAATTTATTAGACTGCATAAGGCATAACGTAAAATGACCGTCAAAAAGCAACCTGTAATCTTAATTAACTATAATTGTTGTCTCATAAATGTTCTGCTATCTAATTTCAGCTATTGATTCTAAAATAGAGAACAACAGAGTGCAGCAAAACCGCACTCTGTTACTAATTTCTAAATCATCTTTCCGTTTATACATCTAATAAATATTGATGTCCCTGATTCCGTAGAAAGTGTTCCATCAGGCATTCTTTCCGCAGTTTCATAATTGCCGTTTCTGTCAGCCTTGTCCCTTACCAGAAGTGTCCCCTTATTATCAAATACATTATACTCATATTCACCCGTAACAAAATCATAAAACTCTGATACACGTCTGCCGTCTGTAAGTTCTGTATTTTTTATAGTAGTTCCATCTGAACAATTATAGTTTGTTTCAAGAAAATTATTCCATGAACGTCCCTCACTGAATACAGTTCCAACTTTTCTCATTGGTGATTGATTATCATCAATCCATAATTCAATTTTGCTTACCACACCTTGTCCATAAATATCTTTTTCAGTTTTTCCATAATAATCAAAGTAGCAGTTATCAAATATTTTCCTTACCCTCACTATTCTTTTTCTCATAAGCCTCTTTCATTAAATCCCCTGTCGTAAAAGGCAGATATGCCTTATTCATCTCTGGAAATTTCTCAGAAATCATTGCAATCATCCTGTGATAATTGCTTACCTTATTGTACTCTTCCTGCGCCTCTTTGACACCTCTAATATTTTCATTCCAGTCATCATCAGGGTCAGTAAAGAGATATGGTAAACCAAACAGTGAATTTATATCTCTTTGATTAATCCTGTAAGTTTCGATAGAATGAATTGTCTCAGCACATTTTGTTATCAGTTCAACCTGCTGTTCATTGAATTTTTCAAGCATATTATTTTCCTCCTGCAATCAATAATTATTTAATATTTTCAGACGCCAAAAAATATCGTGTGATATTTTTTTGATGTACGCTTCAGTTTCAGATGAACATGAAAGGCATTTTTGTTTTATCGTGTTTACATTTTCATCGTCAAGACATTTTCTTACCATATCTTCAATGTCAGCAATAATGGTCTCTTCACTCCAACCGTTTTCCATTGCAAAAACAATCAAATCCGAATATCCAAGCTGTATTCTGTTAAGCTTTCCAATCATTATGTCTACATATGGTCTCCTGAACGTGTCTAAATAATTGTACATAATCTTTTCCTCCTGAATTTTTTTGATTTTTGGTAGTGTTATTTTTTCATATAATCCGTTATCACCTGATTTCATACATTTATTTTATTATACTGTTATTGGTGTTTTATTTTTTAAAAAAGCTCACTAAGAATAATCTAACTGATGTATATTTCAAGTCTCTAATCACCGGCATGATATAGATATTAATTCAAAAACGCAACTCTGGAAGTTTGAAAACTCTCAACGGTGAAAAATGCACATTCCCCATGTATATAATAAGGGAAATGCGCAAAAATCACCAATTTCCAGAATTGCGTTATTCATCCTATCATAACAATCATATCTCAGCAGTCTTGCCCTGCCTACAGAGAAAAAAGAGAGAGTATTGACATATGAGTGAATATAGGTGTATAATGTGTTTACAACAACATCAAGTAGATATATATTAACAGGGATAATATGCCCCTGAATTATAGCTGGCAGGTGATCAAATGAAATGGAAAAAAATCGCAGCAGTATGTATGCTTATAATTATGTCGGCTGCATTTCAAGGCTGTGCAGATATA
>CALESG010000104.1 GCA_937907215.1 uncultured Ruminococcus sp. | reverse complement strand
GTCATTAAAACTGTAATAAAAAATTTTTTTTGAAAAAAACAAAAAAACACTTGCATTTTAAATTGAAATCTGTTATAATAGAATCTGTTAGTTTGTTTAAGGAGGTGCAGCCAATTATGGCAAAATGTGAATTTTGCGGCAAGGGTGTTACATTTGGTATCAAGGTGTCTCACTCACATAGACGCTCTAACAGAACATGGAAGCCGAACGTAAAGCGTGTAAAGGCTATTGTGAAGGGTACGCCCTGTCATGTATACGTTTGCTCCAGATGCCTGCGCTCCGGCAAAGTTGAGCGTGCGTAATCGGTAATTAAAAAAGCCGACGTTTCAGATATGGAGAAGAGGTTCAGGAGAGCTTTCCGAAAGGCAAGGCTGCTCCTGATTTTTCTATATTCTCATAATGTTTTGCTTTTATATGCATCTTTTATGCATTTAGATAAAAAATAATATATTTTTGAAATAATACTTGCAATTTTGTATAATGTATGATATACTGTATATATCATACATTAAATGTGAGAAAATTTTTAGCTTAGGAGAATAAAAATATGGCAAAAATTAAAAAACCTACTGTAAAAAATCCAGAGCTTGTAGCTGCCATTGCAGAATTCAAAGCAAATGCTACACCTGAAAACGAAAAAGCTATGACAGACGCAATAAAGAATGCTCAATTTATCGCACCTGTAATAATGGAAGACTTACCAGATAAAATTGAAACTGGTGAAAAATATACTGCACAGGCTAAGTTTATGCTTGTTCAGCAGAGAGATGGAACTAAACTGTTTCCTGTATTCACAGAATGGCTTGAATTGCTTAAGTGGAAAAATGATCCGGATTGTCAGACAGTCACATTAAACTTTGAACAATTTTGCAATGTGGTTGGTGCATCACCAGAGGCAAATGGTATTGTTATAAATCCTAGTGAACAAGGACTGCTTGTTAACAAACAGAAGATGAGCGAACTGGCTGGCAGAGATATTACTCCAAAGGCACCGGAACTGGCACCTGTTCCGCCGGCACCTACACCAGTTATCGATCCTGAAAGAATGCTTTTTGGAAGCGATAAGCAGACAAATCCTGACTTGCTTGCAGCTATTGATGCATTCCGTAAGGAAAGAAATCCTCAAAATGAGCAGAATATGATTGAAGAAATTCGCAAGGCAAGATTTGTAGCTCCTGTTCAAATGGATGATCTGCCTAAGGATCTTAAACTTAAAAAGGGAGAAACGCATAAGGCACAGGTTAAGTTCGTTATGCTTCAGCGTGAAGGAAAGAAGTATTTTCCTCTGTTTACAGACCAGGGCGAACTTGCAAGATGGAAAAATATCCCTGAACATAAGACAATTCTTATTCCGTATGACCAGTATAGTGAAATGATCGCACAGCAGGGCAGTGAAGCAGAAGGTCTTGTTATAAATCCTTTTGGTGCAGCACTTCCTATGCCAAAGCAGCAGGTTCTTGCAATGAGAAATGGTGCACAGCTTTATGATTTGAAGAATGTTCCTATGGATCTTATAAATAAGCTTTGTGAGCATTTTGAAACAGAGCCAAAGGTTCATGCTGCATGGATCATGGGTATGCGTCTTGGTAATAAGGACAGCTATATGATCCTTATGGACCACGATACTATCACAACACAAGAAGAGCAGAAGGCACTGTATGATCCTGTTGCAAATATTGTAGGACCTTTTACAAACGGCAATCCATGTGGTATTGTTCCATCAAATGTACCACAGTCACAGCCTGTTATCAAGGGCAAAGTTCCATTCTATAAAGAAAATAAGGACTAATAAAATAAATATTCATTAAAGTTTAATAAAAACATTGCGGGTTCATTATCTTGTTAAGATGTAAAGAACCCGCAATTTTTTTATGTTATATTTTTAAAAAATAATATCTGGATAGAAATCATAAATGGTTATCCATTTTTCTTTAGAAACACACATTTCTTTTAACAATGAAACGTCAAAAATATTAAGTCGTCCATCACTGTTTACATCTTTAAATTCTGCCGTAATATCGCTAAGTGACTCAATGCCAACAATGAACTTATTCATTTTAATGCAGTCGGCAACAGAAACGTTATCATCACCATTTAAGTCGCCCTTATAACCCATTATATTAGGTTTATTTATTATCCATTTCTGAGAATTTTTATTTTGATTTGCATTCTGAATTACATTGCCGTTTAAAATATCTAAACAGCTTTTGCCATCAGAACACATTGTTTCAATGCAAACAGATCCATCACCATTATCAGCAAATCTAAAGCATTGAGAAGGGTAGTCGGTGAATTCATATAAGCCAATATTTGTTCCGTCATCTGCAAGGGCATAATAAACATCAAGCAGGTATTTTTCACCCCCTTGAATTCTAGAGTATAGATAATAGTAACCATTTCCGGCATTCTTTATAGTCCATACATTTTGATCTATTTGTTCAAAATTTACAGCATTAACGTTTTCGGTGTTTTCAGCACCCATGTAAAGACCGCTTTCTAAATTTTTAAATGCCAGTAATTCTCCGTCTTCAAAATTAAGATATTTTTTCTCGTCCACAGGTTCAGTTGTTGTAGTTGTAACAGTAGTAGTGGTTGTTGTTGTATCTGTATATGTAGTTGTAGTAGTCGTTGTTGTAGTATCAGGCAATGCATTTGCCATATCAAATCTGCCATTTTCATCTTTAATTTTAGTCCACATATATCTTAACAGCCAACCGTCAAAGTCAGTTATTTCTGTTGATGAACCGGCCATCATTATAGAAGTGCCGTTGCCTGGAAAACCTCCGGGCGGAAAACCATCGATCGCACCTTCTCCGCCGTAAAAGTCGGTTATGCCGAAAGCGTGGCCTACTTCGTGAACTTGAACATGAGGGAAAGAGCCGTCAATCATATTGAGATAAGCTGTATCAGAAAGTCTTTGACCCCAGTCACCACCGCAGCCGCCGATAGCAGGGAAGCCTTGTGTTGCCCACATATACATATCAAAGCGTTTATCAAGTCCTCCCGGATAGTTATATGCATCGAAAGTAGGATCAAGTCTATGTTCAAAATGATACATACGTGAAAGTTCATCAGGAGCATATGGTTCAAGATTTGGTATCTCTTCTGTGCCGTTTGAAGTATCATATTGGCTGTCATAATATTTTGTATCAGTATAGATTATTTCATCTGGAGCAGGATCTATTATGCTGTTTTTATCAATAACAGCCCAGCCTACAATTTTTACATCAATATGGTCATAAGGCCAGTTCTCATAGCCTGCAAGCTTATCATTCCACGCATTTATTGCATCAGAGAGAACTCTTTGAAATCCTTTACGCTGTTCTGGTGTGATCTGCTTATAAGACTGCCACTTTACGACATAGTTAAGAGTACCTTTGCCTGCGATAAGCTGGTCAAATAGGGTATTCCAACGTTCGGTAGAATGTTCTCTTGCAATACGATTTTCCCAAATCCAATTGGCAGCATATTCGTATTCACTTGGCATATCGTTTACGGTCTGAGCTTTTGCTGAAAGCATTTCATTTTTAGCTAACAGGTTATTACCACTAAGCGGCAAACAGAATGCAGAACTAAGCATTATTGCAGATAGTGTACCTGCACATACTTTTTTAATAATCCCTTTCATTTTAGTACCTCGTTTCAAATAAAAATATATATATTATATTATATCATATTTAATAAATAATTACTATGATATATTTTATCATTGTTGTTGCATATTGTATCAAAATAATAGCAATTGTTGATAGTAAAGATTTATTTTTTTAGAGCTTGTGTTCATAGGCTCTTAAACATCTTCGGAATAATATAACAGATTTTATTAAGCCATTTAACAAAAGTAATGTTGATGAAATAATTATTGTTATAAAAACATCAGGGACAAAAGCTTTTGCTACCCATAGCGGTGTTGCAAAAAATATTGGTACAAGTAATAATATAAATATTGGTAAAATCAAATGGAATAATATAAGAAGTAATAATGATATAGTCTTTTTGCGGCATTTTATTTTTCTTGAATATTTAGGAAGCAAGCATAATGATAAAATCGCCACAGTTAATATAGTAAGCATAATAAGGTTGATAAAAATATGATTCGATATATATGCGTTACTTGTAATTTCGTTGGGTGGATTTCCTAAAAGCATGAGGACGATACCCCATCCCAAGCTGTCTAACATATTGTTTGTTACAAAATAATCATTTACATTTGCTGTAATAGCGATTGCAATATCACTTTCGGGAAGAATAAAAACACAGGAGGTTCCTGTTTCAATCAAACCACTATGACGAAGTACAGGCTCTGGAAGAGGTTCTTTTACTGTAGCCCAGCCATATCCATACCAATATGGAACATCATCGTCAATGTAAACTGTATCTTCATAAAACATTTTGTTTATACTTTGCTCTGAAAGAATTCCGTTTCCACCATTCAGATACATTTGCAAATACTTTCCTAAATCGTTTGTAGATGAAGAAATATATCCTGCCGGTACAGTTATCCATGCATTTTTAGAGGAAGGGTATTGGTGGCTTCTTTTTATATTAAATCCCCAATAATTTGTATACCCGCCAATTACTCCATTTTCCATGCTTTCATTAAGCGTTGCGGATGTATTTGAAAGCTGAAGAGGTTCGAATAAATTTTCGGTTATGTAATCATTATATGATTTACCGCTGACTATTTCAATTATCTCTCCAAGCAGTGAATAATTTACATTGGCGTAGTTGTGTACTCCTTGTTTATTTATGATCTTATAATTTTCAAGTATTTGATGTTCGCCTAATCCGCTTGTATGATTTAGCAATTGACGTATAGTGATTTTATCACCATCAAATGAATTTGGAATATAAGTTGATATATTATCGTTTAAATTTATTTTTCCCTGTTCACTAAGCTGCATAATACAGGCAGCTGTAAATGATTTGCTTACAGATCCGAGAAAAAATGGTATATCAGAGTTTTTACAATCACCATAACTTTGAGAAAATAACACTTTATCCTTATCTACAATTGTTACAGACATTGATGGAATGTGAGTGCTTTTCATACATGATTGAAGGTAAGTATCTATGTCACTGTATATATCTGCTTTAGTGTTGGGTTGAGCATAGACTAACCCTGTACTACAAATAATTTTTAATAAATATATAGTAGATAAAACCATTATACATATAAGCAATGCTGTTTTCTTCATGGTCAAATTTTCCCTTTTCGATTTTAGAACTTGTGTTCATAAGGAAGTTGTGCGGCTTGTCCTATGAATACAAGTTCTTAAATTTGCATAAAAAAACACCTGCGGAAAACGCAGGTGTTTAAAAAAGTAAGTAAAATTACTTGATTTCGATTGTAGCGCCAGCTTCTTCGAGCTTAGCCTTGAGAGCTTCAGCGTCAGCCTTGGAAATGCCTTCCTTGATTGTAGCTGGAGCAGACTCAACAACAGCCTTAGCTTCCTTAAGACCAAGACCGAGAGCGTCCTTAGCAGCCTTGATAACAGCCATCTTAGCGTCACCAAATGAAGCCAGAACAACGTCAAATTCAGTCTTTTCTTCAGCAGCAGCAGCACCGCCAGCTGCAGGAGCAGCTGCAACAGCAGCAGTTACGCCAAATTCTTCCTGGATAGCTTCAACGAGCTCAGCCAGTTCCAGAACGGACAGAGCCTTGATTTCTTCAATGAAATTCATAATCTTTTCAGATGCCATGATAATAACTCCTTTATAATTTATTTAAATTCAAATTGCCTGATATACAAGCAGTATTACTGTGCAATCAATTATGCAGCAGTTTCTTCGTTCTTGCTGTCTACAACAGCCTGGAGAGTAGCAGCCAACTTCTGAATTGGACCCTGGAGAGAACCAACCAACTGAGCCAACAGCACGTCCTTTGACGGAATTTTTGACAAAGCAACAACACCAGTGGTATCGTAAGCTGTACCTTCAACATAACCTGCCTTCAGGTTAAAGAACTCTTTATTGCTCTCAGCGAATTTACCGAGAATACGAGCTGGAGCAGTCTGGTCTTCAGCAGACATTGCAATAGCAGTTGTGCCGTGAAGTACATCATCAAATCCTTCAATGCCCATGTCTTTGAATGCAAAACGCAGGATAGAATTCTTTTCAACAACGTACTTTACATTAGCTTCACGCAGTTCTTTTCTGAGCTTGGTATCGTCTTCAACGGAAATACCCTTGTAGTCAACCAATACGAAAGATACAGCATTCTTAAGCTGTTCTGTCATTGCAGCAACCTTAGCCTTTTTGCTTTCCAAAATCTTTTCACTTGCCATGTGTGATTTCACCTCCGATACATTTTTTATCGTATCAAAGAATCGCAGCCATAAAAAAAGACACTCATTCTGACAAAGAGAAAGAGCATCTGATTAAATCAGACTATGCACATTCCTCGGCTGGATTTATGGTTAAACGCCACCAGCTGTCTTTAGAATACGATATTTTGTTTTTACAACTCTAATATTATATCACATTAAATAAGGCTTGTCAAGGCTTTTTTTAAAAAATAAATAAAAGGCAGACCAAAAAAATGATCTGCCTTTTATTTTAATTATTATTCTCTACAGGAAAAGTATCTATAAGGTCAACAGCATACTTCACTATAAGGTTTACATCGTCCATATCAAGAATATAGGATCTGTCAACGTCAGCGGCTTCAAACTGTTGTACGTTTTGAGCCTTTATAGCACCGATAACCATTTTGTTTACCATAATTATATCAAAAAGTGATACGTTTCCGTCCATATTTAAATCGCCGAATGTAGGAGTTGGTGGTGTAACTATTGGTTCACCGCCGCCTGAAATAGGATCACCTTGAGTAAAATGTGGATATACAAACTTATTTATAATACTTCTGTAAGCATCATCATTTTCATAATAAATGCAGTTTCCATTTTTATCAGTTGAGAAGTATTCGAACAAGGTATAACTATTAGAGTCAGCCTCATGACCATTAAACTTAAGTAAAAATTCGTAAAGTCCTATGCGGTCATCTGCCTCTATAAATGCTTCAGCTTTTGGAATATACTCAGCATCTAAAGGAATTTCCAAGAAGGAATTATTGTTATTTTGAATTTTAAAATACCATCCTGTTTCACATGGATATACATCCGGTTTAATTATATACGTACCATAAGAATAATTTGTATAGTATTTGTAGTTGCCGGTATCTTCGTATACAGCCTGATAATTCTTATCAGGTTCTGGAAGAACATGATATGGATTAGGGAATATGTTATACTTTAGATAAAAATCTGGATTACCCTCTTCCCATTCAACATCAATAGGCACTTCTTTATCTTCCACATCTACATAAAATGCATCAGCAGACAATATAAAAGAATGTGACATTAAGAGAACAGCAGTTAAACCGGATAGGCTTTTTAAAATTTTATTTTTCATAAATATACCACCCTTCTTATTCTATACTATCATTCATATTTGAAATAATTGAACATTCAAGTTCAATTATATTCAATTTGTTCTACAGGAAAAGTATCTATAAGGTCAACAGTATATTTCATTATAAGATCTACATCGTCCATATCAATGACACAAGAACCATCAACGTCAGCAGCCTGAGCCTGTATAATATTTTGAGGTTTTATAGCACCGATAACCATTTTGTTTACCATAATTGTATCAAAAAGTGATACCTTTCCGTCCATATTTGCATCGCCGATAATTGGGGGAGCGGTAGCCAGAGGAGGATATGGGTTATCTGCATCATATGGCATAACAAAATACTTTATTACAGCATTATAATTCATATCATCAAGCACATAAGAACCGGTGAAATTTGTTGTAAAAGCAATAAAATAATAGTTGTCTTGAGGGTTGTTGATGTCAACTTCTTTTACATCATATAAAAAATCATATAAACCTACACGGTCGTCTGCATTTATAAATTCCATTGCTTTTTCATAATTTTCATCGCTTAAAACATAAACCATACGCTCTGCCGATGTTTGTATTATAGCAGAATAAGAAATTATCGCCACAGAAATAATTGTGGATACTGTCTTTAAAATTTTATTTTTCATGATAACACGTCCTTTTTATTCACCTGCAAATAGTAAATAAAGGTTTACATATATTTACCACATTATTATTATATCATTTACAAGAGCGTATGTCAATAAGCAAAACGCACAAAAATGTTGATTGTTTTTGTACATATAAAGCAAAAAAGCAGACCGGAAATCGATCTGCCTTAATGATATTATAATTTCAATCAGACACCATACTTGTTAGTAGATACCTTAATTCCTACGCCCATTGTAGAAGTAACAGTGCAAGACTTGAGGTAAGTACCCTTAGCAGCAGCTGGCTTAGCCTTTACAATAGCATCCATAAGTGTCTCAAAGTTCTGAATGAGCTTTTCAGCACCAAATGATGCCTTGCCGATAGGGCAGTGAATGATGTTTGTCTTATCAAGACGGTACTCAATCTTACCTGCTTTAGCTTCATTAACAGCCTTAGCAATGTCAGGTGTTACAGTGCCAGCCTTTGGGTTTGGCATCAGACCACGTGGACCGAGAACCTTACCAAGACGACCAACCAGACCCATCATATCCGGTGAAGCGATTACTACATCGAAATCCATCCAGTTTTCCTTTGTGATCTTGTCAACAAGATCCTGACCGCCAACATAGTCGGCACCAGCAGCCTTTGCTTCTTCATACTTGTTTTCTTTACAGAATACGCAAGTACGTACAGTCTTACCTGTACCGTTTGGAAGTACAACTGCACCACGAACCTGCTGGTCAGCGTGTCTTGAGTCAACACCCAAACGAATGTGTGCCTCTACAGTTTCGTCAAACTTTGCCTTTGAATTCTGGCAAACCAAGTTCAGAGCTTCTTCAGAAGCATACTGCTTGGAAGTATCGACAGCCTTCAGGCTGTCAACATATTTCTTTCCGTGTTTCATGATATTCCTCCTGATTCAGTGGTAATACCGGGTGCTTATACGCAGAGCCGGTTAGCGGAATGTTCCTCCCACCATTTGAGAAGTCAGAGCCGCACTTATTATTTGTGCTGACACTCCGCATTCGTTTTCGGTCTTAGTCAACAACAACAATACCCATTGAACGAGCAGTACCAGCGATCATGCTCATTGCAGCTTCGAGAGAACCTGCGTTCAAGTCAGGCATTTTCTGTTCAGCGATCTTCTTAACCTGTTCCTTGGTAATGTTTGCAACCTTATTCTTGTTTGGCACGCCAGATGCAGTTTCGATGCCGCAAGCCTTCTTGATAAGAACAGCTGCTGGCGGAGTCTTTGTGATGAATGTAAATGAACGATCAGCATAAACAGTGATTACAACCGGAATGATCATACCAATATCGTTCTTAGTTCTTTCATTGAACTCCTTTGTGAATGCCATGATGTTTACACCATGCTGACCCAGTGCAGGACCAACAGGTGGAGCAGGTGTTGCCTTACCTGCCGGAATCTGAAGCTTAATATATCCAGTTACTTTCTGTGCCATAATGCACACCTCCATAATGTGGTAAATGGCGGGAGTGCTAATAAAGCAGATCCCTCCCACCGGAATCTTTTGAATCCCGTATTGTTAGCGTTTTAATCATCCAGCTTAGCCACTTGATTAAGTGCAAGTGTAGCCGGAGTTTCTCGACCAAACATAGAGATCATAACGTCTACTGTTCCTTCGTCGAGATCAATTTTCTGTACGATACCAGTAAAGCCGTCCATAGCAGTGCCGATGATAGTGACAGTGTCACCAACAGCATAGTTTACAGTAGTGCTTGTACCAATATCCACACCCAGTGCTGCCACTTCCTTTTCGGAAAGCGGAGTTGGTTCAGATGCAGGACCTACAAAACCTGTTACGCCACGAATATTTTTTACAATATGCCATGAATCGTCAGTATAGATCATTTTCAGCAAAACATAGCTAGGAAAAGTTTTGCGTTCTACTTCCTTTGTTTTGCCGTCGTTTATCTCCGTAACCCGTTCAGTAGGAACTTTAACTTCAAGAATCAGGTCGTGAAGTTTACGGTTTTCAACAACCTTTTCAATATCCTGAGCTACCTTGTTTTCATAGCCTGAATATGTGTGGATAACATACCATTTAGCTGATTCTGTCATAACGTTTTCCTCCTGTAAAAATAAAATAGGGTTGTCGGCTTAGAAACTGCATCAGAGGTTCATAAGGACATTCATGAGTTTGAGCAGTCCGGTATCAAGAAGACCAATCAAAACACTGCCCAATACAACAACGCTCAATACAACAACGGTGTTGTTAAAAACAGATTTCTTTGTAGGCCATGATACACGCTTGAACTCACGTTTTAAATCCTTGCACCAGTTTGCGAATCTCTTGAAAATGTTCTTTTTGTCCTTATTTGACTTTTGGGACTTCTTGGAGTCTGTCTTTTTTGCCTTTTTCTCTTCATTCTCAGAGAGTTCAGCATTCTTCTTTTTATCAGACATTTTTTCAGAACCTCCAATCATCACTTTGTTTCTTTGTGCAAAGTATGCTTTCGACAGAACTTGCAGTGCTTGTTCATTTCAATCCTTTCTGGATTGTTACGCTTGTTCTTCTTGGTCACATAATTGCGGCGCTTGCATTCAGTACAAGCCAAAGTTACCTTCACTCTCATTATCGGCACCTCCTGATCTTATTCTTCTCTCGCAGACCGTAGCTTTAAAAGAGTCTGTCGAGCCGTTTGCCTCCCTCCGACTATAGGGAAAACTTTTTGGCGTATGCACATGATCATATAATATGCACACGAAAAAATCCCATTTAAAAACAGGCATAAAAATAAACCCCATAGAAGAGGTAAATTAAGTATAGCACATTCTTTTTTTATTGTCAATAGTTTTTTTGCTTTTTTGGAAAATATATAAGCCTTTTTGTAAAATTCTGATAAACCTCAGAACAAAATTAAAAATAATATTAAAAAATGGCGGTATTATAAGAAAAAGACTTGCACATCTTTGTGAAATATGTTAAAATAAAATAGGTAATGCATTTATGAAGGTACGTTATCCATATAATTATATATAGCTGTAGTTTTATTTTATATATTCGATTCATATAATTCATATAAAAATTGATAAATTAAATGCATCAATTGTAAAGACGAGAGGAGATTGAACAATATGGCAAAAATTCGTGTAGCCGTACTTTTCGGCGGAGTTTCAAGTGAACATGATGTATCGCTTATGTCTGCCACAAATATTATAAATAGTATTCCAAGGGAAAAGTATGATGTCATATGTATTGGAATTACCAAAAAAGGAAGGTGGCTTTATTTTCCTGGCAATGCGGACGAAATTGCATCCGGTGTATGGGAAAAGAATCCGGACTGCACTTCTGCAATAATTTCTCCTGATCCTATTCACAAGGGAATTATTACCATTGAAAACGGTGAGATCTACGTTAAGAAAATAGATGTTGTATTCCCAGTACTTCATGGAAGAAATGGCGAAGACGGCAGACTTCAGGGATTGCTTGAAATGTCAAGACTGCCTTATGTAGGCTGTGATACGCTTTCAAGTGCCGCTTGTATGGATAAATGCGTTACTCATACTATACTTGATTACAATGGCATACCTACTGCAAAGTGGGCTGCTGTACTTCAAAAGGATATAAGTCATCTTGATGAAAGATGCGGTGAAATTGCAAAGAAGCTTGGTTTCCCGCTTTTTGTTAAGCCGGCAAATGCAGGTTCATCAATAGGCGTAAATAAGGCAAGAGATCTTGAGGAATTGAAAGACGCTGTACAGATAGCTTTTTCACATGATAGCAAGGTCATTGTTGAAGAATATATTAAAGGAAGAGAACTTGAAGTTGCTGTATTTGGATATGACACACCGTTTGCATCTTATGTTGGAGAGATCGAGCCTGATGCTGATTTTTATGATTATGATGATAAATATATAAACGGTTCTTCAAAGCTTTATATTCCGGCAAAAATAGACGAAAAGATTTCAGATAAGATTCGCAAAACAGCTGTAGAGGCATATCAGGCAATGGGCTGCGGCGGTCTTTCGAGAGTTGATTTTTTCCTTAGTGATGATGGAAAAATCATTCTTAATGAGATAAACACGCTGCCAGGTTTTACAGGCATCAGCATGTATCCAAAGCTTATGGAAAACCTTGGAATGACCCAGAGCTATCTTGTTGATAAACTTATTGAACAGGCTATGGAAAACACTGGTGCAAACAATGATGCTTGATGATTCCAGAGAGGAGAACTGATTTGGCAGATAAAGAAAATATTAAAGATTACGCCATAGGAGTTTTTGACTCCGGTATGGGCGGACTTACAGCAGTTAAAGAGCTAAACAGAATACTTCCTAATGAGAATATAATTTATTTTGGAGATACAGCAAGAATTCCTTATGGAAGCAGAAGCCGTGAAACTATTTTGAGATATGCAACTGAAGATGTTGCGTTTTTAAAACAGCATAAGATAAAAATGATAATAGCTGCATGCGGTACAGTAAGTTCTGTTGCTTTGGATACCCCGATAGTTACAGATATGCCGTTTACTGGAGTTATAGCACCGGCTATTGAAGCTGCTTGTAAAGCTACAAAAAATAAAAGAATAGGTCTTATAGGCACTCCGGCAACTATAAAAAGCGGCAGCTATATTCATGCTATTGCAAATACTCATCCTGAAGTAATGGTAGTACCGCAAGCTTGTCCGCTGTTTGTTCATCTTGTTGAAAATGGATATACTGATTTCAATAATCCGGTTACAAGACTTGTGGCTGAAGAGTATCTTACACCGGTAAAAAATGAAAATGTTGATGTTCTCATTTTGGGCTGTACACATTATCCTGTTATTGCCGACCTTATAGGTGATATTATGGGTAAGGATGTTGTTCTTGTTTCTGCCGGTGCAGAAGCTGCAAAATTTACGAAACGGCATCTTGATGAACTTGGGCTTTTGAGTGATAGAAATGAAAAGGGCAAAAATACATATTATGTAAGTGACAGCACTGAAATGTTTGAAGAGAATGCAGTGAATTTTCTCCATGAAAATGTGCATGGCGATGTGTTCAGAAGTGATTTCTGAGGGAAGGAGTACAGAATGAAGCAGAAAGTTCAGTTGAAGATGCGAACTGTACTTGAATATGACGGCGAACGTTCTGAAACGGAACTGCTTACATATGGTACTATCGAGAAAAATGGAAGCAGTTTTTTGATAAGCTATGAAGAGTCTGATGCTACAGGCTTTGACGGAGCGACAACAACAATTACCGCTGAAGGTGAAAAAATCGTGTCTATACAACGTCGTGGTACAGCAAATGCAAATCTTGTAATTGAAACAGGAAAGAAACATCATTGTCTTTATGGTACGCCATATGGAGGACTGTCAGTAGGAATATTTACACATAAAATATCAAACAAGTTGTTTGAAGGCGGAGGAAGCCTTTATTTAAAATATACTATTGATGTGAATACTTCATATATTTCCGATAATGAAATTTATCTGGACGTTTATCCTGAAAATTCATAAAAATATTATAATATTATAAAGAAGTAATAGTAATAAGAAAGAGGAATAAAAAAATGTCAAATTGTATAAAGCTCGCCTCAGATGAGCTGTATGGACTGCTGCTTGATGCTGTGGGACGTCTTGTTGCAGACGGCAAAGTTCCGTCCGAACCTGTTCCCGCATTTAAAATTGAAATTCCGGCTGATAAAACACACGGAGATTTTGCAACAAATCTTGCTATGGTAAGTGCCAAAGCATTCCACATGCCGCCTAGAAATATTGCAGCCCTTATATGTGATGAATTGATTCTTGATGGAAGCTGTTTTGAACGTACTGAAATAGCCGGTCCTGGTTTTATAAACTTTTTCCTTAGAAGAAGTTGGTTTTCAGGAGTAGTTCAAAATGTTCTTTCTGAAAAGGAAAATTACGGCAAAACAGATACAGGTGTCGGCAAGCGTGTGTTGGTAGAATTTGTTTCTGCAAATCCAACAGGTCCTATGCACGTTGGCAACGCAAGAGGTGGTGCGCTTGGTGATAGTCTTGCTGAGATTCTTCTTTGGGCAGGATATGATACTCAAAGAGAATTTTATATAAATGATGCCGGCAATCAAATTGAAAAATTTGCAACTTCTCTTGAAGTGCGTTATTTGCAGCATTTTGATCCATCTGTAGAAATGCCTGAAGATGCATATCATGGTGCAGATATTACAGAACACGCTGAAAACTTCATCAAAGAGTTCGGTGACCGTTATGTTGATTCCGATTCAAAGGAAAGAAGAAATGCACTTGTTGCATTTGCTCTTCCAAAAAATATATCAGGTCTTGAACGTGACCTTAAAAAATATCGTATTGTATATGATAACTGGTTCAGCGAAAGCACACTTCATAAAAATGGAAGTGTTAAAAAAGTTGTGGATAAGCTTACTGAAAAGGGCTATACATATGAGCAGGACGGAGCGGTATGGTTTAAAGCTACAGAGTTTGGTGCGGACAAGGATTTTGTTCTGGTTCGTGCAAACGGTATTCCAACTTATATAGTTCCTGATATTGCATATCATTATGATAAGCTGGTAACACGTAATTATGATAAAGCTATAGATATTCTTGGTGCTGATCATCATGGATATGTACCAAGACTTAAAGCAGCACTGACTGCACTTGATGCACCTGCTGACAAGCTTGATGTTGTACTTATGCAGATGGTTATGCTTATGCGTGACGGTGAGGTAGTAAAGCTTTCTAAAAGAAGCGGAAAGGCAATTACACTCGTTACATTGCTTGACGAAATTCCAATCGATGCCGCAAGATTTTTCTTTAATACAAGAGAAGCAAATTCACATTTTGAATTTGACCTTGACCTTGCTGTTGAAAAATCATCTCAGAATCCTGTTTATTATGTTCAGTATGCTCATGCAAGAATTTGCAGTATTATTCGCACTCTTGCAGAAAACAGCGTGTCTTTAGAAGATGCGGACAAGTTATTCCTTGATATGCTTGATAAGCCTCAGGAAATAGAACTTATACGTCATATTGCTGCATTGCCTGTTGAAGTTGACAGTGCTGCAAAGGCTTATGACCCATCTAAAATTACAAAGTATGCTTCAGAACTTGCAAATCTTTTTCATAAATTTTATGATGCTTGCAGCGTAAAGAACGCAGAAACACCGGAGCTTATGCAAGCAAGACTTCTTCTTTGTGATGCAGCAAGGCAAACACTTTATAATACATTGAGAATTTTGAAGATAGATTGTCCTGAAAGAATGTAAAATATGTAATTGTATTGTGTAAGTACAATGGAATAAATAAGAAAAAATAAGGTGTTGTTGTTAATCAATTTGAAAGTTAACAAATAGTTCATACATTATTTTTTTAAATGTGTTACAATTTGTAATAAGTTGAGTTGCAGCTTTAAGTGGGAAGATGCTGTTATAATGAGCAATTTCCACAGTAAAATGAAAGGAAGTTTTTCATGTCAAACAGATTATTTCAGAGTCTTATTCACCAGATGCGTGATACAATAGATGCTACTATAGGCATAGTAGATGATACAGCTACAATTATTGCCTGCAGCGATCTTACAAAGATCGGCACTACAAATGAATTTGTATCACTTGATTTGAGTGATGTTCATGACATATTTATACGTGACGGATATACTTATAAGCCATTTGGTTCACATACCAAGCCGGAGTATGCGGTTTTTGTTGAAGGAACAGACGAATCAGCAGCTAAGTATGCAAATATTCTGGCTATTGCACTTTATAATATAAAACAGTATTATGATGAAAAATATGACAGAAACAATTTTATAAAGAATGTTGTGCTTGATAATGTATTGCCTGGCGATATTGTTATAAAAGCACGTGAGCTTCATTTTAATGCAGAGGTAAGCCGTGTAGTTCTGCTTATCAGAATTATATCTGCAAATGAAGTTTCAGCATATGATGTTATACAGAATCTGTTTCCTGATAAAAACAAGGACTTTGTATTTACAATTTCTGAATCCGATATTGTTCTTGTTAAGGAGATCAAGGGCAGCGTTGAGGTAAAGGATCTTGAGAAGCTTGCACGTTCTATAGCTGATACACTCAGCAGTGAATTCTATACTCGTGTAAATGTAGGAATTGGTACAATAGTAAATAACATAAAGGAATTGTCACGTTCTTTCAAGGAAGCACAGATGGCTATTGAAGTAGGCAAGGTGTTTGATACAAATGAATCTATTATGAGTTATGACAATCTAGGTATCGCACGTCTTATTTACAATTTGCCAACAACACTTTGTGAAACTTTCCTTAAGGAAGTATTCAAGAGAGGCAGTATTGAGTCACTCGATCATGAAACGCTGTTTACTATTCAGAAATTTTTTGAGAATAACCTGAATGTGTCTGAAACTTCTCGTAAACTTTTTGTACATCGAAATACATTGGTGTACCGCCTTGAAAAAATCAAAAAGCTTACAGGTCTTGATCTGCGTGAGTTTGACCATGCAATTATTTTTAAGATTGCACTTATGGTTAAGCGTTATCTGTCAGCAAATCCTGCAAAGTTCTAATGTTTAAAATCAAGGCAATAGTCTGTTCTGTGAAAGGAATGATTTAAAGCCATGATAGAGATGAGAGATGTTTCGGTGGTCTACTCTGGTGGAGTAGATGCACTGCATCATGTCAATTTAAAAATAAATGATGGTGACTTTGCTTTTGTAGTCGGTCCGTCCGGTGCAGGCAAAAGTACTATGATCAAACTTATTTTAAAGGAGATAGACCCAAGCAGCGGTTCTATATATGTAAACGGTTATAATTTGAATAAGCTTCGCCGCCGCCGTGTTCCGGCATTGCGACGAACTATTGGATTTGTATTTCAAGACTTCAGACTTATTCCGTCTATGACTGTTTATGAGAATATAGCATTCGTTTTGAGAGTTGTTGATGCTCCGCCCAAGTACATAAAAAAGCGTGTACCATATGTTATAAAGTTGGTAGGACTTTCGGATAAAGAAAAAAATTATCCAAATGAATTATCAGGCGGCGAGATGCAGCGTGTTGCAATAGCACGTGCACTTGTAAATGACCCTCAGCTTATAATTGCTGATGAGCCGACAGGAAATATTGACCCTGAGTTGTCGTATGAAATAATGGAATTGCTCCAAAGTATCAATGAGATAGGTACTACTATTCTTATGGTGACACATGAGCATAGTCTTGTTCGTCACTTTGGCGGACGAATTATCAACATCAATCAGGGAGAAATAGTATTTGATGAAATTGTTGGAGGCAATCTTATAAATGAGAGCTAGTGGTGTACGATACCTGCTGGGTCAGGGTGTTGAAAACATATGGAAAAACAAAATGATGGCGTTCGCATCTTTTTGCGTGCTTCTTATATCGCTGCTTTTGGTTGGACTTTCCGTCCTTGTTTCCATAAATATTTCATCAATGATCGGCGGCGTTGAAAATAAAAATGAAGTTATCGTGTATCTTCAGGAAGGTACAACTGATATGGAAGTCAGCGAACTGTACGGAGAACTTATCCGTATGGATAATGTAGCTGAAGCAAAGTTTTATTCAAAGGAAGAAGCTTTTGAAGACTTAAAAGGTAATATGTCTGATTATGAGATGGTGTTTGAATCGCTTGGTGAGGACAACCCTTTGATAGATGCTTATCGTATAAAGGTCAAGGATATAAGTACAATTGAAGATACGCTTGCACAGATAAATACGATGCAGCATGTTGAAAAAATAAGAGCTCCTATGGATTTTGTAAATACTCTTATGGAATTCAGACATATCATTACTATAATATGCGGTGTTATTATTTTAGCACTTATTATTATTTCATTAGTAATTATTGCCAATACTACTAAAGCAAGTGTGTTTGCACGCCGTGCGGAAATTCAGATTATGAAATACGTAGGTGCAACTAATTTATTTATACGTATACCGTTTTTTGTGGAAGGTATGCTCACCGGTTTTTTTGCGGGAATAGTTGCACTTGTTGTAACATGGCTTAGTTATGATGCACTTGTTAATCTGCTCACACAGGGGACAAATGTGATGGCAATTTTTGGGATGACGAGCATTGTAAAATTCGGGGATGTTGCATTACCAGTAATTTTAGCTTACCTTGTAGCAGGAACTTTCTTTGGGGCGTTAGGAACTGTATTTTCAACTCGTAAGCATTTGAATGTCTGAAAGGAGGCATTTCGCATAAAGCGAAAAAATTATGCAGAATAAAAAATTGTTACGTATTGCAAGTGCGGTACTCAGTATAACAATTCTGGCTGGAAGTGTTTACTGTAAGGATATGTGGCAGGAAGAACCTGTATATGCATGGGCATCTTCAGAACTTCAGTCACAAAAGGAAGAAAATGATGCACAGATAGCTGATATGCAGAAGAAACTTGAAGATATTGGCAAGGATAAGGCTGAGGCATCTGATTATCAAAACACTCTTACTGATAAGATAAAACTTCAGGAAGAAAATATCACCATAGTTGACGAACAGCTTAAGAGAGTCAGCGGAGAAATTGATGATACACAGAAAGAAATTTCTGCTACTGAATCGAAAATCGCTGATATGCAGGTGGAAATAGACGAAGATCTTAAGGAATTTAAAAAGCGTGTTCGTGCAATGTATGTAAACGGCAATGATAGCTTGGCATCTGCACTTGTAGGTGCAACAGATTTCTTTGATTTTCTTTCAAAATATGACCTTATTTCAAGAATCGCAAAGCATGACAATGACCTTGTAAATGGTCTTAAGGATCAACTTATTGAGCGTAATAAGGAAAAGTCACATCTTGAAGAAAAGCAGAATGAGCTTAATGCTCAGCTTGAAGAACATAAGAAAACCAGAGATGAGCTTAAGAGTGCAATTGCACAGCTTCAAAGTGATTTTGAAGAATCTGTTGAATATTCAAGTATTCTTGAAGAAAAGCAGGCTATGCTCAATGAAGATATAGCTGGTTTGGAATCTGCAAATCTGGAGCTTGAAGAAGAGGATCAGAGAATATTAGATGCTATTCTTGAGGCTGAAAGGATTCGTAAAGAACAGGAAGCAGCTGCTAGTACAAAGCCATCAACAAAACCGAGTTACGGTAATAATGGCAATTCCGGTTCACAAAACAATAGTGGCAATAGCAGTGGTAATAGTGGCAATAGCAGCAGCAGCAATAATAATGGCAGCAGCAGCAATGGCACACAACAAACAAAGCCGCCAACACAGCAAACAAAGCCGCCTAAGCAGACAACTACACAGACTAAACAAACACAGCCGCCACAGACAAATCCACCTCAGACAGATCCACCGCAAACAGAACCACCACAGACAACTCCACCTGAACCAGATCCGGCACCATCATCATATTTCGGTTGGCCATGTCCTGGATTTTATACCCTTACAAGTGGATTCGGTCCAAGGTGGGGTACACATCATAGTGGAATTGATATTTCAAGCGGCGGAATAGCAGGAGCATCTGTAGTTGCATCAATGAGCGGTACTGTAATAAGTGTAGTTACTGGTTGTCCACATGATTACGGTAAATCATCAAGCTGCGGCTGCGGTGGTGGTTACGGAAATTATGTTATCGTACAGCACAGCGATGGCTATTCAACATTGTATGCTCATATGTCATCTGTTGCAGTTTCAAGTGGTCAGACTGTTTCTCAGGGACAGACACTTGGATACGTTGGTTCAACCGGTTTTTCAACTGGTCCGCATCTGCACTTTGAAGTTAGAGTAAACGGCAACAGAGTAGACCCTGAACAGTATCTTTATTGATAATTTCGTAAAATACATATTTTTAAGATTTAGTGTATAGAATAATAAAAAGGCAGTGGATAGATAGTGTCCTCTGCCTTTTTTAAGAAAGGTGTGGTAGAATTGGAAAGCAGACGCAAAATCAGAATTTTGACTGGTGTTTTGGTAATATTTATAGCGAGTTCAATTGCACTTTGTGTAAAAAACTTTAAACTTGAAAGTGAGATTGAGTCTAAATCAAATCTTATAGAGCTTGAAAAATACGTAAATGATAATTATTACAAGGCAGCCGACAAGGAAGCTGCAATGAATGGCGCTCTTAAAGGTTATGTAGAAGGTCTTGAAGACCCATATTCCTCTTATCTTACAGCCGATGAATATAACAGTTGGAAGACTATGGAGTCCGGTACTATGGTTGGAATTGGAGTTACAGTGCAGTTTGATGAAGAATCTGGTCTTTATGTAGCAGAAGTTAAAGAAGGCTATCCGGCATATGAGAGCGGAATAAAAGAGGGTGACATAATTACCGAAGTGGAGGGTGAGAGTATACCTGAAATGG
>CALESG010000103.1 GCA_937907215.1 uncultured Ruminococcus sp. | reverse complement strand
GCCCAGAGAATATATACACGATACACTTGCAACAATTATTACATCTTTTCTTTCCGCAAGAGCCATTGTTGCAGAATGACGCAGCTTATCAATATCATCATTTATAGAAGAATCCTTTTCAATGTAGCTGTCTGTACTTGGCACATATGCTTCCGGCTGATAATAATCGTAATATGAAACAAAATATTCTACAGCATTATTGGGAAAAAATTCTTTAAACTCTGAACAAAGCTGTGCTGCAAGAATTTTATTATGTGCTAAAACAAGTGTAGGCTTATTGACTTTGGCAATGACATTTGCTATAGTATATGTCTTTCCTGAACCTGTAACTCCAAGAAGTGTCTGCTCTTTTTTTCCCTCATTTATTCCTTTTACAAGTGAATCGATTGCCTGTGGCTGATCACCGGCAGGTTTATATTCAGATACAAGTTCAAAATGTTCCATGTTTAGTTAACCTTTCATTAAAAATCTTAAAAATCATTTTCCCTTTTGACTTTCATCATATGAAATATTACTCATATAATACATATCTCTGTATTGTTTAGGTGTAACACCATTAAATTTTTTAAAAACACTTATAAAAGCACTTTGGGATGAATACCCAAGTGCCATTGCTATCTCAAGTGATGTGAAATCCGAAAACTTCAAAAGATTTTCCGCAGTAGTTATTTTAGAATGAGTTATAAATTCATTGATACTAATTCCCTTTTCTTTTATAAACAGTTTTGAAAGATAAGAAGGATTTAATCCCATCACATTTGCAAGCAGTTTTACAGTTAAATCTTCATGCAGATGATCATAAATATAATCAATACATTTTCTTATATGTATTGAAACTACATTTTCTTTTTTCAAATCACGCATTCTTTCAGCAAAATCAATTTGCATTTCACCAAGCAGATCTATTACAGCATCAACTGATTTACACTTATCTGCTTTCTGGATATATATGTCACTAAGTGTATATGCTGTATCGTGTCCTAGTCCGCCTTCAACACAAAGTCTTGACATAACAGCAACAGCAACAACAAAGTGATACATTATATTGCGTATAGGATCATCAGACAGCTTGCCCTTGCCATTAAAAAAATCATTTCTAACTTCTGAAAAATTTTTCCTTACTTTTTCTACATCTCCTGATTTTACTGCCATATAATATTCAAACTCTTTATTAAAAGGCATTCTTATAAAACCATCTGTTTTTTGAATATAAAGTCTATAGTTCAAGTCACGATTTGTATTCATATTTATCACCAAAACAAATATTTACTTATATACATTATATCACTTTTCTGATACAAAAGCAATGATTTTGATATAAATTACTTTTGACTTTGAATATAATATGTGATACCAGGAGGTGTTAAATATGGCAAAAACATATGATTTAACAAAAGGAAGGGTTACACCCTTAATATTAAAATTTTTCTTTCCAATGTTTCTTACAAATATGCTACAGCAAATTTACGTAATCGCAGATACCACTATTGTTGGCAAAGGACTGGGTGACGATGCACTTGCGGCAGTTGGCAATATGTCTTCCCTTAGTTTCCTAATTGTAGGATTTTCACTTGGACTTGCAACAGGATTCTCTGTATCAATTGCACAAAGGTTCGGTGCCAAGGATTATGAACATCTTCGCCGATCAATAGCATCGTCTATTGTATTATCAGTTTTAATCGCAATTATTCTAACTGCTTTAAGCACTCTATTTTTACCTCAGTTTTTCACACTTCTTCAAACCGATCCGTCCATCATGAAAGACAGCCTTACTTATGGATATATAATGTTTGGCGGACTATCTGCTACTATGGCATATAATGCTTGTTCTTCTATATTAAGATCATTGGGCGACAGCAGAACTCCATTTATTGCAATTATAATTTCCACTGTAATGAATATAATACTTGACATTGTATTTATTTTTGTAATGCATACCGGTGTGGAAGGTGCTGCTGCTGCGACAGTATTCTCTCAGGTAGTATCAGCATTTATATGTTTCTTAAAACTAAGAAAAATTGAAATAATAAAGCTTAAATTAAATGATTTTAAACACAACTTTTATATGTACAAAGAGCTTTTCAAGAATGGATTGCCTATGGCACTTATGAATTCTATAACCGCTCTTGGATGCATGGTAGTACAATATTTTGTAAATGGTCTTGGTGTTGCATATACATCAGCATATTCTGCGTGCAGCAAATATGTAAATCTTTTTATGCAGCCTGCTTGCACTGCTGGAATCACCGTATCATCATTCACAAGCCAAAATTACGGTGCCGGCAAATACAGCCGTATAAAAGACGGACTAAAAGTATGTATCAGTATTGCACTTATCTCATATTTACTGCTCGGTTCTGTTATGTTTTTCTTCCCGGAAACGATCAGCAAATTGATGCTTACTGGAGATGAACCTATAGCATTGGCAGCAGAGTATCTGCCTATATGCGGTTCTATGCTATTCTTAGTAAATCTGCTCTTTGTTTTCAGAAGTGCCGTTCAAGGAATGGGCAAACCTGTAATTCCCATGATATCCGGAATCATAGAAATGTTCATGAGAATCTCTGTTATTGTAATTTTTATAGGAAGCTTTGGATTCAAGGCAACAGCTTATGCTGATGTTGTAGCATGGATAGGTGCAGTCACACTTAATGGATTTGCTTATAAAGTGCTGATAAACAAATATATGAATAAAAGCGTAAAAAGAAAAATCAAAAGTAAAAGAATATTGTCATTATCAAAAATATAAAAGCTGAAACAAGATGCCGCCGCTTTTTCGTCTTGCACTCGTAAAAATTATTCTAAAAAATCCGCACAACTTCCTTATGAACACAAGTTCTGATAATGAAAACAAAAAAGGCTGCTGCATTTCAAATTTCTG
>CALESG010000102.1 GCA_937907215.1 uncultured Ruminococcus sp. | reverse complement strand
CAGAGCAGAATTTGACATCACCCGAAAGTGCTGTCATAATGGAGCGCATTGATGTACCGGATTGGGTGGATTTGATGCCTGCGTTAGCCATAAGTCCGAGAGCCTCGGCGGTATCTTCACAGGAAAATCCCATAGCTCCGGCAATCGGAGCACAGTATTTGAACGATTCACCAAGCATGGAAACGTTGGTGTTGGCGTTGCTTGATGCTGCTGCCAATACATCAGCAAAATGACCGCTGTCGGCAGAAGTTAAGCCGAAAGCGGTCAATGCATCAGTTACAATATCGGAGGTTGTTGCGAGGTCTTCGCCGGAAGCTGCAGCAAGGTTCATAATGCCGTCAATACCCGACAACATATCACCCGATTTCCAGCCTGCCATTGCCATATAATTCATCGCTTCGGCAGCTTCGGAAGCCGAAAATTTAGTCTTTGCACCCATCTCACGGGCCTTGTCACGGAGTGCCTGCAATTCCTCTCCGGTCGCACCGGAAACGGCGGCAACCTTGCTCATGGCAGAATCAAAATCAGAGGCTGTTTTCACGGCAGCAGTACCAAGAGCAGTCACACCTGCGGTTATAGGGAGCAATTTTTCGCCTGCACCGTTGATTTTATCGCCGACATTTTCAAATATCTGCCCCAGTTCTCCGATTTTTGCAAGTGCCGTATTGGTTTTGGAAGCTTCCGTCTGCAAACGCTGCAGCTCGTTTTCCGTCTCAATAATTTCACGCTGGAGTGCGTCATACTGTTCCTGCGAAATATCACCGTTTGCAAGTGCTGTATTTGCTTGTTCAGCGGCGGTTTTCAGAGTTTCCAGCTTTGTTTTGGTTGAGCCGATCGTATCTGCAAGGAGTTTTTGTTTTTGTGATAAAAGCTCTGTATTGGATGGATCGAGTTTCAGCAGTTTTTCTACGTTCTTTAGCTGTGTCTGGGTGTTTTTGATGTTCTTGTTGACACCTTCGAGGGCTTTGGACAGCTTGGTAGTATCGCCGTTGATCTCGACTGTGATGCCCTTGATTCTGTTTGCCATGCGGTTTCACCTCCTCCGTGAGGGCATGAAAAAAGCACCTGCCGTAGCAAGTGCTTTCAAAGTATTCATTCTTCGTTTTTCCTTCCAATAAAAACAAAATCCATTAAGTCCCTAAACTCTCTAATCGAGTCATCAGTAGTTTCATAACGCTCTTTATTTTGGTCATAAGTAGACTTTGCTTCTTCAATAGTGTGGTATTTCCCAGTTAATCTAAAAGCTATTTTTTTACAACAACACTCATACATATTCTGGGTTAAATCCAGAAATTTAGCCATAGGTGCAAATTCAAGAGAAAAGGCTGGAATAGTAAGAAGATGCTCTTTTTCTTTATCAACCCATTCTTTTGCTTTATCTGGGTTAAACGCTTTCATAGTTGCAAGTGTAAGTTTATCTATAACATCTACATTAGTATTATCGATTGTATACAGATAAGAAAGCACCTTATATCGGATAATAGGTGGAAGATAAGAAAAGAACGTCATAATGCTAGGATTAGAACCAAACTTATACTTTGTAAAATACTGTATAAAAATACAAGATAACAGATTAAGAAAACTATCGTGGATAAAATCATAATCTTGCTGGGTTATTCTTTTCCTTGTTTTTGAGTGTGAACATGAATTAGCATTGTAGTATATAGCATTATCTTTTAACGCTAAGATACACTGTTCATAATAAGCACCATTATCAAGATTGTGGACATCTCGCAATACTTCAGTATTTCCTATCGTTAGTTGTTTGTCCGGTTCAAAGTCAATAAGTTTTCGAACAATTATCTCTGAAAATACCCTGATTTGAGCAATTTTTCCTCTATAAGAAGTTTCGGTATAAAAAATATCATGAATGCAGTCGGTAAGGATTTCTATATAATCCTCATTTTTAAATTTTGTCATTGTTATCACCTCATAACAATGATAGCACTTTTTGTCGGAAAAGTCAATTGTCAAAATGCATCAAAATCCGCCTGCGATGCCTGTTCCGTCCAGCCTTCGTATTCATCGTTCTCTCGTTCAGTGAACATGTCATTCACGACTCCGATCGTGAGCAGATCAAGCTCCGAGAGGGACAGCCCGATCTGCACACACCGGAGAAGGAAGAGGGGCGTTGTCATCGGTCGGTCAGTTTTGCGATGTTTTTTTTAGATTCCACCTGCGTGGCGGTGTTCAGTCCCCATAGTTCTATAAGCTGCGGAAGAATCTCGTAGATTGAAAAAGTGTTGAACTGCTCCAAAAAGTCATCGGGGTTATCAGGAACATTCTCCGGATCAGCGTGTTTCGCCATAACGAAAGCTATATTTTCAAAAACCTCCAGACTTTCGATATCAATCGTGGAGTTTTCCTCGTTACCCTCTTTGACGTTTGTCTGCAAAGCGGCGAAGTCCTTGTAAATATTTCGACCAAATTTCAGACGATAAAGACGAGGTACAGCGGCGCTTGCCTTGAACAGTACTTCGATTCCGTCAATTGTAATATTTTTCTTGATAGCCATACTGTACCTCCGTTAAGATGTTGCTTTGGCAGGTGTCTTAGTGGTTGTAAATGTCGGAATATAGACGGATTTGTACCAGTTATCATAAACTGTCTTGTCCGTTGCCTCGCAGCTTTTTGACTTCACGAGACCATTTTCAAGAGCAGAAGCGGTCAATGAAAGG
>CALESG010000101.1 GCA_937907215.1 uncultured Ruminococcus sp. | reverse complement strand
AATCGGGTATCAGAATGCAAATTCCTGTTTTTAAATTACGTTAGTGCGTATGGGTGGTTGTCCTGCAATTGTCAGCAAAAAGCTTTTTGAAAAGGTACAGCGTATAAGAGCGAAAAATCGCCGCAACACAGGGCAATATCATGCAAAGGAATTTTATTTGCTGACTGGAAAAATATTCTGCGGAATATGCGGAAAGAGAATACAAGGCAATCTGCGTTTTTCAGGCGAACGTAAAAATCGAATGGCAACCTACCGCTGCACTACGCTTCGTAAAATATGCAGCAATAAGGAAAACAACAAGGACTATCTGGACGTTTATGTGGTAGAACTTTTGCGTGAAAAAATTTTCAATAAAACTTCTTTAAGGCGAAAAATAAAAGCAGTTAACGCTTACATACAGAAGTATAATATGGAATTTGATAAGCATTACCAAGATACTGAAAATGCGTTAAATCAGGTGATTGCAGGTCTTACGAATATTACAGAAGCTGTTGAAAAAGGCATCATAACCCCTGCAATTATGGAACGTGCGGAAGCTTTGGAAGAGAAGCGTTCCGAACTTCAAAATCAGCTAAGCTGTCTTAAAAAATATACACCTTTGGAGTTTCCTGATTATGTCCACCTGATAAATGACTTCAAGAATATTCCCCGAAATACCGCTGAATTCCGTACTTTTGTACAGACTTATATCGACAAGGTTGTTACTTATCCTTACCACATAGAAATAACGCTGGATGTTGGGTTTGGTGTTGCAGAGGATTTAAAAGAAACAATTACCATCAGACGTGGCGATTTATACGCTATGTTTGAATCACGTGTAAAGGAGAATTAATATATGTTTGAACCGGAGAAAAAACGCTATCTTACAAGAGGTATTGACGAATTGATACCGCTTGAACTGCAAATATTTTTATGGAATGCAATTGACAATATGCCTGAGCCGAAGGACTATTTGAAAGTATTCCGACTTAATGTTGAAAATGGCTTACAAATAGTGAAGCATACTTCTGAGCAGCCTGCGTATGAGATGACATATATTCTTACTGCTATAGAGAATGCTGTTAATGCTAAAATCTACTGTATAGACAACGAGGAATATTGTACCATGCTTCTGGCGGAGGAATACTAAAAAATGATCTCAGCTACAATAATAGAATGTAGCTGAGATTTTTTTATTGAAATTTGATGGTATCGGAGTTTGTTTCAGATATAAAATGAGTACTATAAAAGAAATTATATAAACTTTCTTTTAGTTTATATATTTTTATAGATATAAAATAGACGAGATACTAACAATTCTTTTAACAATGATGGCGTAGCTATAATAAAAATGTAGAAAGTGCATGAATAAATCATAGGAAACGAGTTGTTATCAGCATATAGAAATGAGCTACAATGTCAGAGAATTACCGATATCTCAATTATCAACATCTTACACTTTGATAATTATAGACATAATTTAGTGCATTTTATTTAAAATATTATAAGAAATATCTTGACAATAATTTGGATTTATGATATAATAATAATAATATATAAAACTTTGCTAAAATTAAAATGATAAATACTTAGAAAGCAGGTGACATGTTAATAAATTATATTTGTAGAAAACAAAAAATGAAGTCAAGTAAAATGTGTTAGAAATGAATGGTGTCTATGTGCGTAAAGAAGATTTTATCTCTGATAACTGCTATACCTATGTTGTTTGCTATGAACAATTACCAAGTTGCTTTTGCTGAATCAGATATCATTGAATTTCCGGAAGTCACGCCTGAGTCAAAAATCTCAGAAGAGTTAGCAGATCAGATTAAAATTAGAGCAAAAGATGTATATCCAGTCGTTATGTGGTACAATAATATCTCAGATTCTGAGGTGGAAAATAAGATCAATAATAAGATAGGATATGATATTTCTGCATTAGAAGTTGACTATCAAGCACCTCCTGATGACTTACTTAATGAATTACAGCAAGCAGCAAGTAGTGTTCCTAATGAAAATTTGGAAACGCTTATGCAAAAACATATGAAGCTAACAGAAGAGTCTCGTCAAGCCGAGAAAGAAAAAACGGATAAATATCAGTCGGCAAGATTGGATGTCGTAGAAGATATGGTTAAATCAGATACTCTAAGCACTCTTGAAAATCTTAATATTTCTGATTAGAAAATAGTCTTTGTTAGTCGTTATGCACCTATGTCAATTTGTTTATTAACACAAGAAGAGGTTGTTGCAGCTTCTGAAAATGATAATGTAGAAGAACTTACACTGTATGAACCAATAAAAGCTGAAGCGTGCACAATAGATTTAGGAACAACGACAAATACAATGGGTATTGATAGAATAAATAACAAATTATCGCTAACCGGTGATAATGTGACTATTGGTATATATGAAACAGGCACTGTTTCATCTGCATATTACTCGAAATATGGCATAAGAAATTCTCATGTTACTATTGTCGGTACTCCTTATACATCTGGTGATCATTCAACTTACTGTGCTGGAATTGCTGCTGGAAGTAATGGTGTGGCTCCTGACGCTAATATTTATTCTGCATCATGCGAATATGATTGGCAAGGGTTTAACTGGAACGAATATGACAACGCTAAATTATCTTCATTGGAGGAACTGATTGATAGCGGAGTTGATGTAGTTAGCATTAGTTGGGGTTCATCCAATGCGACATCATGCTATAATAACTGGTCAAAATATACCGATTATTTAATCGCTAATTCTGGTGTTACAATTGTATGTGCAACTGGCAACTCTTATACAAATTATATTATAAATCCTTCATCTTCATATAACTGCATTGCCGTTAATGGTTTTATAGATAGTTGTAATGGTGAATCAGTCAATGTACTAAATGATTATTCATATAAACATGGTTCCGGATGCTTTAAACCAGATGTAGTTGGACCATCCTTGAACAATGGAACAAGTACAGCTACTCCGTACATTGCCGGTATGATTGCGTTAATGTATCAATACAAACCGAGTCTATCAGCTTTTCCAGAGGCTACAAAAGCTATACTGATCGGTTCTTGTCATGAAAAATGTCAAAAGTTATTATTAAATGGAACATTAACAAATCACACTGAATTAATGACAAGTGGACTTACTGACTATCAAGGTGCAGGTATTCCAAATCTGTATCGAATGATTTGCATTGTCTCACAGCATTGCTATGGAAATGGGGTTTTGAATGCAAATAACAGTTATGAACGATATGTACACTTCACACAACCAAAGTATGACTCATCATATATCAATGTTTCTATGGCATACTTGCAAACAAATGTACCTACTGATACTGCATCCGGTATAAAGGACGATTATAACTTAGAACTTACAAATAATGGTGTTACATCAAAATCTAATAAATCAATAAGTTCTACAGAAATGATATACAAGGCAATGTCACCTGATTCCGCCTATTCGATGAGAATATATAAATTTTCTGGTCAATCTAGTGAGGTGAAATACGCATATGCGTGGTCAACAGATGCTGATGTGTATTATCCAAGTACCGAGATGGATGGAATGTATCTACTAAAGAATTATAATAGTGGCATGTATCTTTCCTTAAATAGTTCTGACTACAAAGCGTATCAAACATCATTTGATAATATAATAAACTTAAATTGGATCTTGGATATTGATTCTGTTAGCAATGGAACATATTGGCTGGAAAATGCATCTACATACAATAATGGAATCGGATTAGGAAACGCAATAAGCAATAATAATTATTATGCAGTGGATGGCTCGTCATCTGCAACTACAGCAATCATACTACAGTTCAACAAAGATTCTGGTACTTATACATTCAAACGTACGGTAAATAGTTCAACTTATGCACTTGGAATTGCAAGTAGTTCTATCACGTCTGGAGCATATGCCAATTGGCATCCATATAGTGTAAATAATAAATCACAAAAATGGTATTTAGAAACGATAAACACAAGACCTGGTGATGTGAATTTAGATGGAATTATTAATAACACTGATTTTATACGTTTGAACCAATATCTTGCAGGAATAATTATCTTTACTGGAAATTTGCAACAATATAATGCAGATATTAATAGAGATGGCATAATCAATTCATTGGATTCAACGTTATTACAACAAATCTTGTTTGCAACATAAAGGAGAGATTTTTATGAGAACAATCAAAAAAATTATGATGACAATTACAGCAGTTATCACAGCCATGTCATGCACAGTAATGCCGATGATTGTATTTGCAGAAGAAAATATTGATGCAGTAGCCGTAGATACAAATAATTCAACAATATCAGTTGTCCTTGTATATCAGTCAATGTCACGGACAGATTATCTGGATATGTACAATAACTGCTATGATGAAGCAAAGAAACAGGCAAATGAATATGCTGCTGTATTGGACACTGCGCAGTACACAGAGAAAGAAATCTCAGATATGGAGATTGCATATTTTGAGGAAACGATGGATAAAGTGTTAGCAGACAATATCAAGTCATGTGCATTATATGCACTCTCAGATTTAGATTTGGACGAAACTGCTTGCAAATTTGATTCTGTTTATCCGATTGTATACTGTAATCTGACAGAAAAACAGCTTAAATCAGCTGAAAATATGAATTCTATAGTAAAAATTGTATATTCGGACGAATGGATAACGCCTGAGGAATTTGATGTTATGCCTTTCGATTATGTTGAGCAAAGTAATACCTCATCTACTGTTCTTTCAGATAAGCTTATGGCTGAGATTGATGCCGGAAAGCAGACAATCGAGGTAACCATGCTTTACAAGGATATTGATCTTTCAGAAATCATTCAAGAAGTACGTCAAAAAGGAGAAGAGTACCAGAATTCTTTAGATCCAAATGTCTATACACCCGATGAGATAAATGAAATGACTGGTGCTTATAAGGAAAATTTGAATGCAGAATTGATTAACTCTGCTACAGCCACTTATCGTCAGACAATTTGTGATTATTTAGGAATCAAGATGGAAAATGTCACTTTTATCGGTAATACCAGAATGATATGTACATTGACACCAGAACAGATCTACACTGCAGCCGAAAGTGATTGGCTCGATAAATCTATTATATTAAGAGAAGAGTTTGTTTCTGTGGACGACTTAGGATATACAACTACTCTGCCAACAGAAACTACAATGATTGAAAAGACGACAACAACAACAACAACTACTACTACTATCACTCCAATAGTTACTACTGATGCACAGGGAAATTTGACAAGTGAAAGCAGTGAAACTACAATCATCAGCGATACATCGACAGAAATGTTTCAATCAACAACAACAACAACAACTACTACTATTGTTACAACTGTTACAACAGAAGAAACTATAGGCTCAGGCGAAATTGCCTTTAAGGTTGTCAGTGGACATGGAAAAAACACAAGCTACTTAAATGAAGAGCCGGTAATTTATCGAAATGCGGAAGAATTACCGCAATCCCATATTAGCGATGAAGATTATGCAAAATATGATGCGGCATTTTTTGAAGATAACGCACTCATTTATTTGAAACTCGTTGAAAGAAGTGGTTCGATTACAGAAACTATCAAATCTATCAAGGTGGACGAAAACGGAATTTGGCATATTAATGTAGAAAGTTATATTCCGGAGAAACAAACAGCAGATATGATGGAATGGGTGCATTATATTACAGTTCCAAACACACTATCAGATGATACGCAGATTGTGATAGACTGTATAAAAGTAGATGCTAATGGTAACCAGCTTCCTCAGACAGGTTATTCCAATATATACAAAATAATTTCAGGGTTTGCAATTCTCATGACTGTTACAGGTACAGTGATTGTTATAAAAACAAGAAAAGAAAGCAAATGATAATTTTTTAGGAGTGCCGTTTTTCAAATGGCACTTCTTTATAATGAGGATCGACTATGAAAAAGAAAGTATGTAAAGCTTTAGGTATCATAATGATTACCTGCGGCTTGACAATATTATCTTTATTTGCGTACAGAAAAATAAGCAGAGAACTATATCTTCAAAATCTACTTAATGATAATATCAATTTTGAGATACCAAGACTTGATATAAAAGTACCTGTATTAGAAGGTACAGATTCCAAATCACTTCAAGTATCAGCGGGACATTTTAAAGATACTGGCGATCTCGGTCGTGGAAATTACTGTATAGCAGGACATAACAGCACGATATATGCTGAGATTTTTAACGACCTTGACCAAATACAAATCGGTGATGAGATGTATCTCATTGATATAGATGAAAATCGTACAAGATATACTTATATCGTTACAGAGTACAGAACGGTGGAACCAAGTGAGACATGGGTACTTAACGACTTCAGTGATAATAGACTTACTGTTATCTCATGCACCAATGATGGAACACAACGACAAGTGGTTGTCGGAATGCTAAAAGAATAATTATATATTAGTTATTTTAAATTATTCAGAAAATCAGCCGAGCTTAAAAAGCATAAAAAATTGACGTAACCATTTTTAACCTAAAAAACCACGCAAAGTAGCTATTCCTGATTTTTTAAATGTTAAAAGTACGCAGATTCAAAGAGTCACGCATCGCCTCCACCATAATTCAACGGTTATTTTGATACAATTTTCGGGTGCAAAATAACTGTCAAAAAGCCACGAAACTGCGTTGTTTCGTGGCTTTTATCGTTTTCCTATGATTTTACAAAAAGTGAAAATCGATGATTTTTGCGAAAATATACGAAAAATACCCATTTCTATCGTTTTCCAGTAACCCGAAAAATGCACCCGATTTTGAGCTATCGTTTCTTGTGATGCACCCAGTTGATTTTTATAGGAATATTAAGCAATAATATGGGTATAAAGGTACTCCCCACCACTGGCGTAATACCGGTGATGGGGAGTTCGGCGTTATACTGTGAGTTCAAGTGTTCCTTCTAAATTTCCATCAGAGCTGCTTGATCTTATAGAATATTTCATCTGTATGGTTTCTTTTAACGGTCTCAAGATAATTGTACGTGGTAGCCATTTAGCTTCCTTTGCATGAAGCGAAGGAATATGGAATGAAAATACTGTCGGTTTTCCATCTTCAGGAGATGCAACATATCTTGATAACTCTCGAACATAATCCTCAGTAGAATACCTCGGCTGACCATTAATACCGCCTCGAAGCATTGCATCCATGTCGCTCTGCTGGTCTTCTATGCTCCAAAATCTATCATCTACAGTGCTTTTTATATCTATAGTATCACTCTGTGCAAGAGTTAACTCAACAAGCCCATCTTCGTATACATCCCCTTCAATTCCTTTTAAATCTTCACAAATCAATTCTGCCGTTGGATATATAACTTCTGCCGTAGAAGCATCAATTTGGATTGAAATATGAATATCGCTATCTGAGACAGCTGATTCAACAAGTGGAATAAGAATCAACCCATCAAAGGTCTTTCTATATGCCTCAAGCATTCGAATTCTTCCGATTGTCGCTCTGAACTCTATATAATCGTCGTATTTTTTTATTTCGCCATCCGTTCCATCATACTCACTGCCGAATCCTGAAACCATACTGAATTTCCGTTTTAAACCACCAAAATCAAAAAAATCCGCACCTACCTCGATAGCAAAGTAGTTTTTTATATCTTCTATCGTCTCTGTCTGCTCCTCTTCTTTTATTACGACCGGATTCCACTTATTAAAATTTATCAAACTCACATTGGAAACTGGTGTAAGTTCTACACCATCTTTTGTAATAATCTTTTCTTTCTGAATACTATTTTTTTCTGGCTTATCTTCTTCAATCTCTGGAAGTTCTTCTGGGCTCCTAACTTTCGCAGACTGGATGTTTTCGAGTAATATACGTGCCGTATCCAGCAACGTATCTAGCATCGTATTTGCTGGTCCAGACTCATAGACATTGTAGGGAATCAAGTTCTTAACAATTGTCCTATCTTCGTGATTCCAGCTACCAACACATATATTGGAAAACTGCGGGCGCACTCTTTTTCCATTTTCCATTACATTCATCACAGTACTTGCAATAATATCTCTCAGTTCTTTACGAACATCTGCTTTTGATTTATTCTTCAAAGAGAAATGCGTAAGTCTGTGATGTTCAATATCAAATGGAATTTCTCCCTCATGATTATAGTCATCATTCATGATACATATAATATTTTCCCATCCGACAACCTGCGTGGCATATCCTAACTCAATCATTACATTTGCATTCGGGGTCGCCTTTAATCTTTTAGGCTTTTTTTCATCACTGCCTTCATCTTCACCCACTTTTTCAACCGGATGATATGTTGCCACCGCAGATACATCGGCGACAAAAACATCGCACTCATCAATTTTAGAAAAAATTGTTTGTACTATATCTGGCGAACCAAATTCGCCCTGTGTATCACGGTCTGCATGTACTGTTACAATGTTTTTCAAGCTTTTTACTGCGGCGTCGATACTAGCCCCAATGAGACCTCTTGTATCGCCATTTGGCAAATCTGATTGCCATGAATAAAAAATCCTAATATCTGAATTCATCGCTAACATCTCACTCTTTCAAATAATACTTTTTTTCTTTCACGATAAGGTACTTAATATCCATTTTTTGACATCAAAGTTCTCATTTCTACATAGCTTATTTATCATATTTCAATTATACCATATCTCAGCAATAAATACAACCCTTTTCTCCTTTGAGTTTATGCCAAGTAAACACGGGAAACAATAGTGGGCGTGCAATACATGTCCTACAAATTGCTAAAATGAATTCTATACACATAACAATAACCGTTAATCACCCATAAACAAAAGTTACCCCTCTATTTCCGTTCCATCCACAAACTGAAAAATCATTCTTCCGTCGTGGAATATGGTAACTTTGTCAATTGTAAGTTTCCAGACACTTTCATCAAAATAATCAATGAGTTCTGTTCGTTCCTCAAGACCCTTGATGAACGCAGTCATAACTTCTGCTCGGCCTTGCTGATAACTGCGTTTCTGTTTTAGTTTTTGATGAGTGTTTTTCTTTTTACTGAACATTTCGGTTAATTCATCATAGGTCTTGTTGTACACACATTGATTCAATTCCGATTCTGCATTCTTCTGAATATGTTCACGAATCTGATTGCTTAATTTACTGAGTTCCTTAGTCAATTTCTCAATTTCTGCATCAATAGTTGATGTGTCGGTAAGTTCTTCAATGAGCGTCTGACAGGTTTCAATGACCATATCCTTATGCTGAAAAAACTTCGCAAATGTTGAAATAAAGCGTATTTTAATCTCATCTTCATAAAAATGGGGTGTAGTACAAAAATGCTCACCCTTGAATTTATTATTGCACTGCCATATCACACGGCGGTACTTGGAAGTTGAGTGCCAAACCTTTGAACCAAAGAAACTGCCGCAATCCCCACATACCAATTTCTCAGAAAATATGGTACTACCACTGTATTTTCTGCCTAATTTCTTTCTTCTTGCCATTTCAGACTGGACTTCCTCAAATTCCTCCGGTGAAATAATTGCTTCATGGGATTCTTCAATATAATACTGTGGTACTTCACCCTCATTAACTTTTTTCTTTTTTGTCAGGAAATCCGTAGTAAATCTCTTTTGCAAAAGTGCCGAACCCTTGTATTTTTCATTGGTCAGAATGCTTTCAATGGTTGTCTGACTCCATTTTTCTTTTCCGGCAGGTGTCGGAATTTTCCGTTCTGTCAGAGATTTTGCAATGGCATAGATGGTCTGACCGTCTATAAAGCTTCTGTAAATGAAGTGTACAATCTCTGCTTCTTTCGGTACAATTTCAGGCAGTCCGTCCTCTCCTTTTCTGTACCCAAGAAAATGATTATACGGCAGACTGATTTTACCTTCTGCAAAGCGTCTGCGCTGTCCCCATGTGACATTTTCGGAAGTGGAACGGCTTTCTTCCTGTGCAAGTGAGGACATAATTGTGATAAGCAATTCTCCCTTGGAATCAAGCGTGTAAATCTGTTCCTTCTCGAAATATACCTCTACGCCCTTTTCCTTCAGCTTACGGACAGTAGTAAGGGAATCAACGGTATTTCGTGCAAATCTGCTGACGCTTTTTGTGATGATTAAATCAATACGACCTGCAAGAGCGTCCTCTATCATCTGCTGAAATCCCTCACGATGTTTTGTTGAGCAGCCGCTGATGCCCTCGTCGGTGTAAACACCCACAAACTCCCAGTCCTCACGCCCTTTAATATAGCTTGTGTAATATGCCACCTGTGCTTCATAAGAAGTAAGCTGTTCAGCAAAATCCGTTGAAACACGGGCATAACCTGCCACTTTCCTTTTTGCCTTTGTATCCATCATCATTCTCATCTGAGGATTGATGGTCTGAGGTATCATTGTGACTTTCCTTGGCATTGTAAACTCCTTTCTCTGGCTTTTTGCTTCATTTCATCAGTCCAGCTTTTACTTCGGGATATATGTTCCCATTTGCGTTTTTCTTCATGACCGTCATGAAAAATGAAAATCAACTCATAAGGTGCAGGAACAAGTATTCTGCTGATTTTTCTATGTACTGTTTTCTCATCAAATTCTTTGATTTCAAGAACATCGCATATTGCACCATATAATATATCTTCTGGAATTTGTTTTGATGTAGGACAGTATTTCTTACCTCTCCTTGTAAATGTAGAGCAATTCCATGCAATTTTGTTTTTATATACTTTACGCTGATAATTCTTACCACAGCAGCCGCATTGTATCATACCGGATAATGGGTATCTGTTTGTTGCACCTTGATACGAATACCGTTCCTGACGCTCTGCAATCATTTTCTGTACCCTTTCAAAGGTGTTAAGGTCAATAATCGCTTCATGAGCTTCCTCAACCAGAAACATCGGCAGTTCTCCATGATTCTGCATTTTCTTTTTCTCTATGTGGTTATTGCGATAGTACTTTTGCAAAAGCATATTGCCGATATACTTTTCATTTGACAAAAGTTCCTTGATTCTTGGAGAAGTCCAGAGATTGCCTTGTGCAGTTCTTATGCCCATTTCATTCAATTTATTTGAAATAGCTTGACCACCCATACCCGACAGATAATCAGAAAATATCATTTTGACGATTTCTGCTTCAGTGGGTTCTATCTCCAGAACACCGTCAGCATTTCTTCGATACCCGAATATTGTGATGCTGCCGATTTTCCCTTGCTCAAAATCTTTTCTGATCTGCCATTTCCTGTTTTCACTGGCCGACAGACTTTCTTCCTGTGCATAAGACGCTAAAATAGTCAGCATAAGTTCACCATCGGAACTCATACTGTGAATGTTCTGTTCCTCAAAAAGTACATCAACACCTAACTTCTTCAGCTCACGGACTGTTTCCAAAAGGGTGACGGTATTTCGGGCAAAACGGCTTATTGATTTTGTAAGGATAAGATTTATCTCCCCATTCCTGCAGCGTTCCAGAAGTTTCTGGAACTGTTCTCTGTCCTCTTTAGTACCGGTTATAGCTTCATCGGCATATACACCACAATACTTCCAGCCAGGATGCTTTTGGATTTTTTCACTGTAATAGCTGACCTGAGCCGATAAGGAATGAAGCATCGCATCCTTACCGCTAGATACTCTTGCATAGGCTGCAACATTCAATAAAGACGGCATTTTTGGAATAAACTGAACCTTTTCTACCACTCGTTTCATAACTTCCACCTCCTCAGTGTCACATATTAACTCTATATCAAGGCAGAAGTCAAGATATTTCACGATATATACTGCACAAAGATATATCAAATTTCTTGGCAATTCTGACCTCACATTTTTGAAATTCTGCCTGTGTGATGATGCCTTCCTGCATCCACTTACGGAAAATGGATACAGTTACCTTGTATGCCGTTAAACGCTGTAATTTATCCATTTCTCCTCCTATAGCAGACCACAGAACAATATTTTCGTTTCTTACTCGCATAAGCATAGAATTTCTTGCCACAGGCTGCACAAACACATTTGGTCATACCGTCTGACTGTTTATGCTGTTCTCGCCAGTAAAGACCACGGCATTTATCCGAGCAGAACTTCTTCTGTTTTCTACCCTTATTCTGCTCAACATACATACCACACATCAGACAGCTGTTCTGTGATTTTCGTCTTTTCAGATACGATTTCACTGTATTTGGGGACAACTTCAGTTCTTTCGCTATTTCAGATACGCTTTTTCGATCTCGTTTCAAAATGTCAATTTTTCGCTTTTCTTCGGTTGTCATTTGACGCACCTCCTGCTGATACTTAAAAAGTTCTTCCAAAAGCAATAGGACAGTTTTCCTGCTTTTGAGTACCTTTTCAAGTACCAGCCAAAGGAAAGCAGCGGAAAATTAACCCCTCAAAACAAAAAATGACCTTGTGGATACAATGTCCACAAGGTCATTTGATTTATGCATATAATTCACCAGCAGTATCCTTATAATACTCCGCCTGTGCCGTCCAGAGCTTCTGATATACACCCTGTTTTTGCAGCAGCGTTTCATGAGAACCACTCTCTGCAATATGCCCATTCTCCATCACCGTGATCTCATCACAGAACCGGCAGGAGGACAGTCTGTGGGAAATATAAATCGCCGTGCGAGTGCCCACAATGCTGTTGAACTTCGTGTAGATATCATGCTCCGAAATAGGATCCAGTGCGGCGGTGGGTTCATCCAGTACAATGAACGGTGCACCCTTGTAAATCGCTCTTGCCAGACACAGCTTCTGTTCCTCACCGCCGGAGATCTCCACGCCTTCGGGATCAAAATCCTTGTACAGGCAAGTGCCTTGGCAAGGGCTAATTTCTGCTGCTGACCGCCTGAAAACTCGTGTGCATCCTCAAACAGACTTCTTCCCATACGGGTATTTTCTTTTTGCGGCAGTGCCATGACGCTTTCATATAATCCGGCTTTCTTCAGGCAGTCAAGTACACGTTCCTGATCCGGCACATGGGAACCCGATATGTTTTCCGCAACAGTTACGGGCAGTGTCAGAATATCCTGAAAAACGGTGGAAAACAGCTTGAAATACAGGGTTCTGTTGTATTCATTCACTGGAATTCCGTTCAGAAGAATCTCACCATCGGTGGGCGTGTACAGTCCGCACATCAGCTTGATCAGCGTCGTTTTACCCGCACCGTTCAGTCCCACAAGTGCGAGTTTTTCACCGTTATGCAGCGTGAAGGATATGTTTCGGATCGTGGGTTCTTCGGCTCCGAAATAGGTGTAGCTGACATTTCTGAACTCAATCTCACACTGTCCCTTCGGCAGTGCTGTGCCTTCTCCACGATTCGTTTTATCCTTCATATCGTAATAATCACGGATATAGGACATATTTTCCGAAATCCACTGGTAGCCTGAAAAATTGTCACACCAACCTTGAACAGAATCATTCAGCAGACTGATGGCATTGATATAGAGTGCAAATTCACCCGGCGTAATTCTGCCGCCTGCAACCTGCAGGATGATGAACGCATATGCCGCAAAGTTACCGAGGGCACGCACACAGTAATTCAAAATATCAAACCTGCGTTCCACTACATCCTGCTGCTCATACCAGCGATAGCGTTTTTCTGTCGTGCGGCCCCAGAGTGCACCGAACCACCGCTGCATCCCGAAGATGCGAACATCCTTTGCGGTATGAAAGCGTTCTCCCTCATATCGGATATATTCCAGCTGTCGTTCCAGACTCTGCCACTTGTCCATCAGGCACCATTGCCACATCATTTTGCGGCGATTGATGTAGTAGCTCGCAACGGCAGGAAGAATCACGATCGGCAGCATAATGGGATGAAATACCGCCAAAATACCGCCAAATGCAAATACACCCACTGCATTTGTTGCACTCTTGCGCATGGTACGCAGTGCAACGGTCATCATATAGCCTGCTGTATCCGTTGCCTTACGGAGAGAATCGTTCACGGAAGCCCTTTCATTATTCTCGTAGTCGGTTTCCAGATTCTTTTTCATCAGCCTGCGTTGAAAGCAGTAATTGTATTTCGTAACCTCTACATAATCCTCATACTGTGTGCATTCACGCCATATAAAGCGGAAAAATCGTGTTCCGATAATCAGCAGTACGCATATCACCGACAGTTTTACGATATCACCCGTTCCTGTCGCAAGGTCTACAACGAATTTATCAGTATAGGATAATGTCAGATTCTCAGCGGTTTCTCCCAGAATAATCAGAATCGATGTCAGCAGAAACATACGGCTTTCATTGCCCGCAATACCAAGTGCATACCGCAGATTTTCAAAAATACCGTGGCTTGATTTCTTTTTCTCTCCGCTTCGTTTTTTTCTTCGTGCCTCACGCAGAATTTCAGTAATCGGTTCCGGTTTTATTTTTCCGTGCTTCACACTACCACCTCCGTTTCTATATTACCATAAAATTGACCGTTCGTGTGAAAATCGGAACGAACGGTCAAAATAGAGAATGAACGGTTAATTTTCGAGGGGAATCATCAGTTCCGTGGCAAACACACCTTCCTCATACTGCCTGTTCACATAGCCGCCGTATTTTTTTGCAATACGGTCGATGCGGAAGAGTCCGAAGCCGTGGCTTCCCTGTTTGTCGGAACAGAACATGCCGTTTCTTCGCTTGACTTCTCTGGCGGCGTTCTGCACGGAGAGATAGAACTGCCCCTTGAATTTGTGGATGTACACACGCAGGAATCTGTCGTCCGCCGGCAGCTTTTCGCACGCCTCTACGGCGTTGTCGAGAAGATTTCCCAGCACCGAACACAGCTCCACATCCGTCATGGGCGTACCCTCCGGAATCTGTGCTTTCACCGAAAGGCGGATGTGCTTTTGCTCTGCCACGGACAGCTTGCTGTTCAGCACCGCATCCGCCATGACGTTGCCTGTCTTGATGGAGGTATCCGCCATGGTGAGGTCATCGGCAAGATCGTCGAGATACTGCCCCAGCTCTGAATGGTCATCGGACTCCAGACGGTTTTTCATGTTCTGAATGTGGTTGCGATAGTCATGCCGCCACTCCTGCATCTGGCGGTACATATTCTGGATTTCGGCAGTCTGCTTTGCGATCAGGTCACTCTGAAATCGTGCGATACGCTTGTCCACGATGTGGAAGATGATCGCTCGGATGCCAAAGAATGCGGTGAGTCCAAGCAGGAGGATGGCGAGGAGGATGAGGAGGATCCATAGAATTTTCATGCTTCATCCTCCCAATAGGATGTTACAATCTCCCAGTATCGGCTTGTTTTGTCATGGGGGATCAAGTAATCCAAAAACAGCTGCTCTGTTTCCGGTGATTTGTGTTTCAGAAGCACCTCAAATGCTGTCTTTGTCGGAAAGAGCGTATCATCCCTTACTGCAATCACAAGCTTTGCAAATGTGCAGGCACGTTCTGGGTCGATTTTTGAAAGATACAACAAGGCACAGTTCAGTTTCTCCTTATCCTTGCTTTCACAGCTTCCGATCCATTCTTGGATCAGCTCCTCTGTGATATCGGATTCACCCAGATCTGCCGCAAAGAAGCCTGTCAGCACATCAATCGGAATATAATTCTCAAGATGCAGATCTTCCTCGGAAATCGTCTGATTCGGGACAGCGGGCGGTGTAATTTGAATCTCCTGCGGCTGACACTTGGAAAAGCCATTGAACTTCGGCAGCTCACTCTTCGGCAGTTCAATATCCGAAAAACAGCAGAATTCCGCTTGATCTGTCCCTCTTTTCCACATCGCCGTCATGGGAATAATTGTCAGGCAGGGCAGCTGCATCCCGAGAATGGCAGCGGCATATGCCTTGTGATGCCCGTCCAGCAATGCACTTGTGAATCCGCAGTGATAATAGGCAATGGCTCTTGGTGCGTTCGGCCGCTTCATGCGTTCAAGATAGCTTTCTGCGTGTTTCTGATTCAGGCAGGCGTTGGACTGCGTGGGGAAGAGATATGCCGGAAAACCATCCGTTACTGTCAGAAATTCATGATTGTAATATGAATCACAAGCAGGCATAAACTGTTCCAGTACATCGGATACATTGGCAAAGTATTGTTTTTTTCCATCCGTCGGAGTATGATACACATCCGCAAGAAGATAATATCCCTCTTCCAGAAGTCCTAACAGCGGCTTGAGTGTTTCCGCAGACGTCCGGATGTTCACATAGTCCTGATTGATGCGGTCACGCACTTCCAGAAGCTCCGGGCAATCCGCCTGTTCAATGCCATGACCCCTTGCAAGCATTGCCGTGCAGGTAGGACAGCCGGGATAATCCCCCTGTATAAGCGGCGTACCATTCAGCAGAAGCTGCCCCTTGCACGAATAATCACGATCGTACTCACTAGATCGATTTGTCAGTGCAGCAAGTCCGTTTTTCACATAAATCAGCAGAGCTTCATTGCACCAATGATATGCAGTCGCGTCAATTTCTTTCACAATTTCTATTTTGGGTTTGCTGCTAAAAATCATCCTGTTCACCTCGATAGTAGTCAATAAACGCCCGATTCACACTCTCATACAGCCTCCGTGACAGCGGCAGTCCCTGTCCGTTATCCATGGTGACCGCTGTTTTGCCGATACTGCGGATACATCGCAGATGGATGAGATAGGAACGGTGACACGGGATAAAATCACTGCTGAGTTCCTTCGTGAGCTTGCTGATTCCGGCGGTGCAGATAAGTGTTCTGCCATCGGACAAATGCAGGTGCGTTTTCTTGCCCATGGCTTCGCAATAGAGGATACTGTCCTCCGCAACACGAACAGTGCCATCTTCACAGGGCAGAAGCAACTGCGGAGAAGTCCGGCATTTTGCGATATACCTGTCCAAGACCTCAAACAGCTTTTCTTTCTTCACGGGCTTGAGCAGATAGTGCAGTGCCTCCACATCGTACCCATCGCTCATATATTCTGAAAAGCCTGTGATAAAGACAATGGGCAGCAGATCGCCCTTGGCTCGGAGACTTTTCGCAAGCTCCATGCCATTGATGCCGTTCATTTCAATATCCAGCAAAAGCAGGTCACAGGCATTGGTTTCATAGTCAAACAGGAATTGCTCGGCACTGTTGTATTCTTTGGTTTCGATACTTATGTTGTTATTCGTACTCCATTCATGGAGGAGTGTTTTTATCTGCGAGATCTGATGCGGTTCGTCGTCGCAGAGGGAGATTTTGAGGGGCATGGTTTATCCTTTCCATCTATTTCATCAGATTCTTCTCTTTTTCAAAAAAGGCTTGTTCCAGCATTGCGTACTCAGCTTCTGAACAGATCTCTCTGCATTTCTTTTGATATTCAGAAGAACGGCGAAGCATATCCTGAATCTTTTCGCAGGGAAATGCTGTACACTGATTGCATTTTTCTACTTGATGCTCTTTCGTGCATTCCACCAGTCTGTAAGTACACTGCTTATGGGAAGTACAGCCTGTGCAGGCGATTTCTTCACCAGATACAACATGATCTCTCCAGCCAACTCTGCACCAGAGTTCTGCAACGGCTCTTAATTCTTCCTCCGTGTGTGCATTGTATCTCGGACATTTCATGCAGTTGTCGCCGCAGAGAGTGATTTTTTCATTCACTTATCTCACCTCATACTTAATCGGATGCCGTATCACCGTTTTCCACTTCACCGGTGCAGCCTTTCTCGGATCAGACAGATAAATCTCATGATGCAGACGCTCTGCATTCAGATCATTCACATATCCATTTTCCGCAAGGTAAGCATCCATCAGCGCAACAGTTTCCGGCTCTGAATCATAGCTGCCGTGGTGCATGATCTGCACGCACAAGCCCTCCTCGATCGTCAGAAATTCTGCCATGGAGCAGTCGAGCTTTTTCTTTTTCGCAGCTGTTTCCACCGCCCATGCAAAATCCTTTTCCGTCACAAAGTCCGGCATGCGGATCACGGAGATCCAGTTGAAATTGTCCTTATTGGCATAGTCAACACCTGTCACACCATCCTGCCACCAGAAACCCTCCAACGGCGGCACAACAAATTCAAAGAAGCCTTCTATCTTGTAATCGGTCTTATAGCTCATCTTCAGCGTGTATGCCGCTGCATACAGTACACTGATTGCCTGCTGATATGCACCGCCCTCCTCGTTGGGATTGCCCTTGCCGCGAACGGCGATGTAGTTCATCTTCGGAATCGTCACGATCTGCGGCTTGTTCTTCGGCATATAGAATTCCTTGTATTCTTTTTTGAAATCGAATGGCATTGTTATTTCTCCTTTTCCATGATTTTTCTATCATCTAGTGCCTGCAATAAACGCAATCAGCTCCTCCGCATCCTCAAATTCATCGTAATCTCCGATGATTCCGCTTCTGTGATATATGATACCTTTTTTCTCATTCCGATCAAGACGATCGAGGAGCTGTTCCAAGCCATACTTCCTTGCGAAGAGAGTAAACCCAAGCGGTTTGATTTTTGAGAGCATCCCTTTTCTGCAATCCTCCTCGCCGCACTCAAAACAGTGCCCGAAGCCCCTTTCAATAGAACATTTTCTGTTTTCGCACCAGTCTTTGTCGGGACACTCTCCGGAATCACAGCCGGAACAGGTACTATTTTCAGAGCAAAGACAGCATGCAAGACCGCATCGTGCAATACCGAGTTCTCGTTTCATCAGATTCCCTCCTTCTTTACTATAAAACACTCTCCGGTTTTCTCAAATCCAATCTTTTCTGCCAACGCCTGCGAAGCCATGTTCTGTGCATGACATGCCCATACAGGCTTTTTGTTTTGCTCCAGAACATAATGTATCATCCTTGACGATACAACAGCCGCAAATCCGCGGTTCCGATATTCAGGGCTTGTCTCCACGCCGATGTCAATTTCTTTGCTGCTTACAGCGGCAGAAAATGCCCATGCCGCAATGTGATCTCCATGCAGTATGCAGAAACCTTTGCCTTTTTCCAGAAACACCTTATCACTGCTCCAAGAAAAGCTTGGTACAATTCTCCCTTGCATTCTGCATAAAATGTCTTCGTCTATTTCCTGTATCGTATATCCATCCGGCAAAACTGTATGATGTACAGGCTGCGCATTTCTGTACTCATAAAAGCATCGCTGTTCGATGACGATATTTTCTTTCACTGAGAAGAAATCCTTTTCAGCTGTGCTGTTTACAAACAGAAGCAACCGTCTTTTATCAGCATTATTCTTATCCAGAATCAGCTCATAAACAGCTTCAAGGAAAGTTTCATCACATACTCCTGCAAGAAATGCAAAGCCGCAGTGATGCCAGAGCAGGACAGAGCTTTTATCCTCACTTTCATATATCTCACCATACTGCAACCCCTCTGCAATGGAAAGCGGATACACAGCACCGCAGTTAATTTCGTTTATATATTGCGAATAGTCCGAATAGTTTTCCGGTTTTACTTTCTGCAGGTTCATTGTTCTTTCCTCCCAAAGCATAATTTACAATGTCTGATATTCCTCCCACTCAATGCAATAACAAACCTCACCATGAGGCGTTACACCATCTCTTACAAAGCGCTGTACTGTATCCGTTACATGCATTGCTGACTTTTGCAGCACTCTGCCGGATTTCGTATTTTCGGCCCTATGATAGGCTTCCAGCTTCTGAAAATCTGTGCTTTGGAATACATGGTCGATCAGTCCGGCTAAGGCTTCCGTTGCATACCCCTTACCCCAGAACGCCTCGCCGATGCAGTATTCAATTTCTGCTGTCCGGCAATCGGAATAGACTCTGCAGAATGCAATCTGCCCGATATTCTTACCGCTATCCTTTTCAATGATTGCCCAACGGTAAAAATCAGGCTTCCGATAATTTTCAATATATTCATGGAGGAGCGTTTCCACCCAATGTCATTAACTTAAAGCAGCCCTTGAATGGCAGATAGAATGTCTGGAAGA
>CALESG010000100.1 GCA_937907215.1 uncultured Ruminococcus sp. | reverse complement strand
ACTTTCATTATATCACATTTTTTCACTTATTGCAAGCTATTGGTACGGGTTCTTAAAAAGTTCTATGTGGAGGAAGCACATTTTCCGATTATTGAAAAATCGGTCTTTCTCGCAGTGCAGAATTTGCTGAAAAAACATCAGAAACAGTTTTCTTCAGATAAACCTACGACCGGAATTTATCCGTTTACAGGCAAGATTCAATGCCAATGCTGTAGTAAAAATTATCGCAGAAAAACAACAGCAACTGGTGTCGTCTGGATCTGTGCTACATACAACACAAAGGGCAAAAAGTACTGTCCCACAGCAAAGCAAATCCCCGAAAATACGCTGATTTCTGTTTGCTGTGAAGTGCTTGGAATTTCTGAATTTGATGCATATATTTTTCAAGAAAATATCGAAAAAATTCTTGTTCCAGCACCAAATGAACTGATATTCATCTTTCATGATGGTCATCAAATTTCTGCAAACTGGAAAGACCGTTCACGCTCTGAAAGCTGGACGCCTGAAATGCGTAAAACAACGGGAGAAAGGAGTAGAAAATGGCACGAACAGTCACGATGATTCCGCAAACGATTAATCCTTTGACGCACCTGCCAAATGATACAGTCGTAAAACGCAGAGTTGCAGGATATGCGAGAGTTTCCACAGAACAGGAAGAACAGCAGACCTCATATGCGGCACAGGTCGATTATTACACAAAATACATCAAAAAGCACAGTGAATGGAAATTCGTAAAAGTATACACGGACGAGGGAATTTCCGCAACAAATACAAAACACAGAGACGGTTTCAATCAAATGATCACAGATGCTCTGGATGGCAAAATTGATCTTATCATCACAAAAAGTGTAAGTCGTTTTGCCCGAAATACCGTGGATTCTCTTTCAACGATACGAAAGCTGAAAGAACATAACGTTGAGTGTTATTTTGAAAAAGAGCAGATATGGACATTTGACGGAAAGGGCGAACTGTTAATCACGATTATGTCGAGTTTAGCACAAGAGGAATCACGCTCCATTTCCGAAAACGTCACTTGGGGACACCGCAAGCGTATGGCAGACGGAAAAGTTTCTCTCCCCTACTCCAGTTTCCTCGGTTACAAAAAAGGTGAAGATGGCCTGCCGGAAATTGTACCGGAAGAAGCCGAAATCATCCGTTTCATTTATCGCTCTTTTCTTGAGGGCATGACTACTTACAGCATTGCAAAGGCTTTGATGAATCGTGGTGTTCTATCTCCGAGTGGTAAGGAAAAGTGGTACGCATCAACAGTTGAAAGTATTCTAACCAATGAAAAATACAAAGGCTCTGCACTTCTCCAAAAAAGCTTTACCACCGATTTTCTTACGAAAAAGAAAAAAGTCAACGAAGGTGAAGTGCCACAATACTACATTGACGAAAGTCACAAAGCAATTATAGACCCACAAGATTTTGAGCAAGTCCAGCTGGAAATGGAAAGACGTAAAAAGCTTGGCAAGCAGTACAGCGGAAATTCGCTCTTTGCGGCAAAACTTGTGTGTGCGGACTGCGGCTGTTTCTTCGGCTCAAAGGTATGGCATTCTACTTCAAAATACCGACGTGTCATCTGGCAGTGCAATAACAAATTCAAAGGAGCACAGCTTTGTTCCACGCCTCACTTATACGAAGAAGAAATTAAACAGCGTTTTGTCAACGCATTTTCGATGTTTTTTCAGGGAAAGGATTTGATTCTTGAAACGGTTCAAGTGCTGATTGAAAGTCTTTCTGATACCTCTGCACTCGATGCGAAAATTGAAAAAGCCATTCAGGAAATGAGTAATACTTCCGCACTGAATCAGATGCACATTCAGAACAATATCGTGACCGCAAGAAACAAGGAAGAGTTTGACAGACGTCATGATGAACTGGTTCAGCAGTACGAAAGTCAGAAGGTAGTTTATGAGAAACTGATGCAGAAAAAAAGTGACCGACAGAATAAAGTCAAACAGCTTCAGCAGCTTGTTCTTCAGCTTGAAAAAGCTGATTCCCCCATTGATACTTTTGACGAAAACCTTTGGAGAATTATGATCGATAAAGTTACCGTGTTTCATGACAACAGAATGATTTTTCAGTTCCTTGATGGGACGGAAATTGAAGCATAAAATAAACATTCAGCCGCCGCAGTAGTCAATGCGATTACTGTGGCGGCTGTTTTTTTGTATGGGTATTTAATTGCTATATATACTTAAATTTCAATCAGTTTGAATACATTTTTCTCAAATTCAATCAGTCCTTCATCTCTCATCTTGCATAATTCATTTGACATTGCACTTCTGTCGACAGAAAGAAAATCTGCAAGCTGCTGTCTGTTAAATGGGATCGTAATCGTACTGCTTTTCTGCCGTGCTGCCTCATCTGACAAATAGTTGATAAGCTTATCTTTTGTTGTCCTCTTTGCCATATATCCAATTTTCTGAACAAGCTTTCTGTTTTTTTCCGAGATCGCAAAAAACATATTCTGCACTATTTTAGAATGGAACTTACAGGCAGATGAACAGACAGTAATAATTCTTTTTGGGTCTATAAATACGACTTCTGTATCTTCTACAGAAAATACATCGTTCAGCAAAGCACTACTGTCCGGTGCAATATATGATTCTCCGAACATCTCTCCGGGCGTAATAACATTTACAATGCTGCGGTTTCCCCAGTAATCATCATGTTGGATATTACTTTTTCCACGCAGTAATATCATAATGCTGGTAATCGGTTCCCCCTGTCTGATGATATACTCCCCTTTTTTGTATGTTTTAAATTCAGCCTGTAAGCATGAAAGCATCGTTTCTATTTCGTCATCGTTTACGCCTGAGAACAACTGCGTTTTTTTCAATACTGATAAATAATTTTTCATACGATCTCCTTTTTCGTTGTAAATACAACAGACTTTCTGTTTCCATTATAGTATAATCAATACATAAAGTCAAGCCTGCATCCCAAAGGAGAATGAAGATGAAAAGAAAAATCATAAAAATTGATGAGAATTTATGCATCGGCTGTGGATTATGTGCTTCCGCCTGCCACGAAGGTGCAATTGAAATGATAAACGGAAAAGCCAGACTTACCCGTGAGGACTACTGTGACGGTCTTGGCGATTGTCTTCCTGCCTGTCCAACAAATGCGATTTCTTTTGAGGAAAGAGAAGCGCCTGCATATAATGAAGCGGCAGTTCTGGCGGCAAAAATGAAAAAATCCGTAACACCTTGCGGCTGTCCCGGTACGAATATCAAAACAATGAAAAAAGAACCTGCATCTCAGTGCTGTTCCTCGGTACAAAGTCAGCTTTCACAATGGCCTGTTCAGCTCAAGCTTGTGCCAGCGAATGCTCCTTATTTCAACAACTGTGATCTGCTTATTGCTGCTGACTGCACAGCTTATGCTTACGGGAACTTCCATAACGATTTTATACGCAACCGTGTTACTCTTATCGGCTGTCCAAAGCTTGATGAGGGCAACTACGCTGATAAACTGACAAATATTATCAAGCAAAATGACATTTGCAGCATCCCCGTTGCAAGAATGGAAGTACCATGTTGCGGCGGAATTCAGAATGCAGTGAATATCGCATTGCAAAACAGTGGTAAAAATATTCCGCTAAAAGTGATAATCATAGGTACAAGCGGAAATATTATTAAATAAAAGGAGTTATTGATTATGTATAAAAATATTGCAAAGCAAGAGAAACTGATGTTAAAAGATCAGGTTTCCTATCAGGATGGTCAAGTGGTAAGCAAAACGCTGGTACAGAATGATAGCATTTCTATGACCATTTTTTCTTTCGACAAAGGAGAGGAAATATCAACTCATGCTGCAGCCGGAGATGCTATGGTAACTGTTCTTGAAGGTACTGGCAGATTTACTGTTGCCGACACAGTTTATATTTTGAATGCAGGTGAAACACTCATCATGCCAAAGGGAATCCCACATTCTATATTTGGCGAAGAACGTTTTAAAATGCAGCTTGTCATCTCGTATTAGTTCATCGTTTCCCATAAGAAAAAGAATATCGTAACCGCCAACCACACCCTAACGTTGATTCGGCACTAAAAAAGCGATAAAATAGTTCCAAAGGGATTTACCCCGAAAGGAGCTGAGAATATGCCAACGATCAGAGAAGTAAAAACCGAGCTTCGTCACAAGGAGTGGGCAGAGCAGATACAGGAATGCCAAAGCAGCGGTATGACCGTAACAGCGTGGTGCAAGGAAAAGGGGATCAGTCAGCACACATACTACTCACGCCTGAATGTGGTGAGAAAAGAACTGCTGAAACGAGCTGAATTGCCCTTGCAGCAGATCGTACCGCTGAGTGTTTCTCAAAGCGTCACCTGCACGACAGCTGCGGTGCAGACACAATGTGTTGCGGACAGCGCTGAACCTGGGAAACCTGAACTGGCTGTCCCACAAAAGATGATCGTCCGTAAAGATGGGATCGAGGTCGAAATGCCAGCAGATATATCCGAGAGGCTTCTGCTTACGCTGCTGAGAGGTCTGAAAGAATGCTGAAAGACCTAACTGCTGACAATATCTACATCGTCTGCGGACATACGGATATGCGTAAGTCCATTGACGGACTTGCGGCACTTGTACAGCAGCAGTTTCAGCTTGACCTGTTCGCAAGCAGCGCGTTTCTGTTCTGCGGCAGGCGCAGAGATCGTATGAAGGTGCTTTTATGGGAAGATGACGGCTTTCTGCTGCTGTATAAACGTCTTGAAGACGGGAAATTCTCCTGGCCGCACAATGAACAGGAGGTCAGGAATATTACCCGTGAACAATTCATCTGGCTCACGCAGGGACTGTCGATCGATCAGCCAAAGGCAATCAAAAAAGTAGTCGGCGGTGTGGATATATGCTGACTTTTCCACGATGAAAATATACAGTAATGTGGACAATATTTCTATGCTTCAAGGGCACTCTTTTTCTTGAAAGATCGGGCAAATCATGGTATAATCAGAGTATCATGAACCGTCCGGAATTTCAGGGAAAGGAGTGCTTTTGCTATGACATACGAAGAACTGAAAGCAGCATATGAAGCCGCTGTACAGAAGTGCTCTGAGCTTGAAATAGAAAATGATGAGCTGAAAAAATCGAACGAAGATCAGGCTCTTCACATCGAGCATCTGGAAGAGCAGATACTCAAACGGAACAAGATGCTCTTCGGACAGAAAAGCGAGAAATCGAAATTCATCTGCAACGGACAAATGGATCTGGATGGTAATGTGTTCAACGAAGCGGAAGAATTGTCAAATCTTTCTGCCGCTGAGCCTACCGAGGATTCCATCACAAAAAAATCGAAGAAAACCGGAAAGCATCGGGGAAGAAATGAACTGCGTGGTGATCTTGAAACGAAAGAGATCGTGCATACGCTCCCCGAAGATCAGAGAAAATGTGCGGTCTGCGGCAGTAAGCTCGTGCCGTTTTCAAAAGAATACATCACCACACGGCTCTGCATTATCCCTGCGAAGATCTTTAAGATCACATACTTTCGTGAGGTCTACAAATGTGAACACTGCGATAAGCACGGAGATAAGGCGAATATTGTGAAGGCTCCGGATCTGACTCCTGCGCCTGTCATTCCGAGAGGTCTGCCGGAAGCAGAGCTGATCGCATATATCGCTGAGGCGAAATATCTGCTTGGCGAACCGCTTTACCGTATGGAACAGCACTTCAAGATGCAGGACATCTACCTGAACCGCACATCACTTGCAAACTGGATCATCAAAAGTTCAGAATGGCTTATACCTGTTGTGAAGCACTTCTGGAAGTATGCTTACCTCGAACCCGTCCTGAACGCTGATGAGACTACGCTGCGTGTCCTGAAAATACATGGAAAGCCTGTGAAAAAGCTGGGACAGATGTGGGTGGTCTGCACAGGAGCGTCAGCAAAGCTTCTGATCGCGATCTATACCTATCGGGACAGCCGTTCAAAGGTGACTGCGGAGGAACTTCTCGGCAGTTATAACGGTATCGTGCAGACCGATGGGCTGGGGTCTTATGGTTCGGGAGAATATCTGCACGCAGGCTGCTGGTCGCACGCTCGCCGCAAGTTTGTGGACAGCATACCTGAAAATGATAAAAACAGCAAAGCGGCAAAAGCTGTCGGGATCATTGACAGAGCATTTGCTTTGGAGCGTGAGGCAAGAAAAGCAAACTACTCGCCGGAAAAGCTCCTGAAAATACGGCAAAAAGAGGTAAGACCGATCATAGAAGAATTCTACAACTTCATCGGAACGCTCAGACCGAGCAAAGGTTCACACCTTGGTGCGGCGGTCACCTATGCCCTGAATCAGAAAGACAAGCTCCTTCTGTTTTTAGATCATCCCGAAGTGGAAATGACAAATAATCTTGCAGAACGCACCGTTAAGCCTTTTGTGATCGACCGTAAGAACTTTCTCTTTTCTGCGACGGATAAGGGTGCAGATGCGAGCGCTCTCTTCATGAGCGTGATCGAAACAGCCAAGCGAAACGGACTGAATGTGTTTGGTTATCTCTCGTATCTGATGCTTGTTCTCCCTTCATGGAGCAAAACGCCCTCA
>CALESG010000099.1 GCA_937907215.1 uncultured Ruminococcus sp. | reverse complement strand
GTATTCGCCAAAATTATGCTCGAAAATCCGCACATTCATTTTATGTGAACACGCTTTAGTTAATCAATGTTAGTGGTATCTGCTTTAAGTCCCATGTACTGTCTGAATGAATCGTTATCAACTCTGCACCTCGCTGCTTTGTTTCTTTTCCGATGCCGGGCATAGCGAGATAGTCGATACTCATGCCATAGGTAAGTCGAATGCCCTTATATTCTAAAGATGCATTGTTGTAATGGTCATGTCCGCAAAAAAAGCCTGTAGTACTGCCAAGTTCAAGAGCTGTATCAAACAACTTACTTGGATAATCTGAACAGCATACGAGGTCGTTCGTTATACCGCCGTGATCGCCGGGATTTTCTCCAAAGAAATATTTTACTTCGTTGCTTCCAGTCAAATACAATTCCGTAGCCGTTTTATACTCCTGAAGCGGAATATGGAAAAAGCACAACGAATTTACTGTACTTCCTTTTTCTTTATTCAGTCGCTCTACTTCTTTTTTGTACCACTCTACTTGGTCGTCATGAATATAGTCATAAACATTTATGCCTTCGCCTGTGTAAGCGTTTGAGTCTATCATAAACAGTGCTGTGTTTAATGAGTTGTCTATGTTTCTTATCTCAATAAGTTGATTATTTCTGCCCATAACATCAGGCTGTATATAGGGATAAAGCAAATTGCCTGATGTTTTATATGAAAGAGATTTATAGACTTCGTTTAGCTGCTGTTTATTAAGAGTTGAAAGGTTCTCTGTATCGTGATTGCCGTAGGTGAACGCCCAAGGTATACCGGTGTTACGCATAAATGCGGCAAATTGCTGAACAGGAGCTGAATTATTTAGCGACATAGACACAATTCCCATAGGAAAACACATATCGCCTGTTACAATAACAAGATCTGGGTGGGTATATTCTATCTCGGCATAACAAGCCTTTAATGCTTTTAAATCCTTACTGTATGAGTAAAGACTTCCTCCGATGTGAATATCTGTAAGATGAAGTATCTTAAAATCTTCAGTAGAAGAGGTGATAGTGTAAACGCCAGTTTTATCGTTGTATTCTATTTTATGAGTATTATGTTCTACAACTGGAACTGAATTTATATAGCTTTGAGTGTACCAAGTATCACGCTGCAACATTGTAAAACCAGCTATAATAGCCACTACGGATGTTACGACTGCAAATCTCTTTCCATTGAAAACAAGGTTTTTAAATGTAACCTTTTTTCTCAAGGTAAAATTCATTATCAATATTATAAAAGCAAATATAATAGCTGCTGTAATAAAAACATTTGCAGGATAATTTATACTTTTACTTGCAATTATCGTAAAAAGTGTGACTCCTATCCAATATACTAATGAGAAAGTACATATCATAACGCCGTATTGTTTAGCTTTTTTCTTTTTAGGCAGATCGATCCGATTGCGTATGATGCTATGAAAAATTATGTTTTTTATCATAATAAACAGCGGTATCTCTACCAGTATTACATTAAATAACGAGTTTTCTGCAAACTCTGCCGATTTGTAGTTTCCAAAAAAATAAAAGCTCATTTGTGAAACAATGAATAAAAATATGGCAGAGATAAGTAATGCAATAGAATTGAAAAGCCGTTTTGTATATTTATCTGATAAAGAACGCAAATAATAAAATGCTGCATTGTCATATTTTACATCTTTGCCATAGTTCTCAGTCTGAATGATAATTCTGACAAACTTGAACGCAATAAAAACGTATAGTACTGTTAACGGAAGTGCAAAGAAGAATTCTTTATTAAAATTAAAAGCATTATATATAACCCAAAGAAGTTCCATAAAAGCTGCAACAACAAAAAATGAGATAACATAGGTACGCTGATGCTGTTTAAATAGCAGTTTCTTTGTTGGCTTAAGCTCCATGGCTCCGCCTGAGTTTCTCCAAGCTTTGGTCTGTTTTAATGAATAACCTGCAAGTTCTGCCATTTGTGAAAGCCTGCCATATTTAGAAAGTATATCGTCAAGTGCTTCACCTTCAGATTTTATTTTGCAAAGTTCAGAATATTTTTCATAAAGTGCATGCTCTATTTTCTTTTGAGCTTCGCTTGTTTCGATGCTGTATGGTATATCATCAAACATCAAACCTACAAGATATGTTATCTTGCTGTACATATAATTCCACCTTTCTCTCCTTAAGATATAGCAATCAAAATATAAGGTTTCTATTACCTAGGCTTTGATATGAGATGTTTATTGATTCTTATAAAACAACATCGTATTTTTTCTATATGCATTTGGCGTACTTCCTACAAAATTTTTGAATTGACGCAGAAAGTATTTATAATCATCATATCCGCACTTGTCGGCAATGGCTGGTAAACTCAGTACAGTAGATATAAGCAGATATTTAGCATATGATATTTTACTCTGAATAACATCTTGATGGAAGCTTACATCGAATAATTCTTTATAGGTTGCACGAAAATGTCCGTTGCTCAAATGCATATCACGGCATATATACTGTGAATCCCATTCGGCTTTTGGATTGCGATAAAGCATACTTCTTATATGGATAAGATTTTTATAATAGATATTTTTTCTGCGTTTATAAATTATATCTATTTTTTCATCAAGAGATTTTTCCAGCTTATCCAGTTCATATTCAAAATCAAAGCAATCTATATCTACACATTCTGAACAGATAACTATTTCGTCAATCTCACAATTTTCGATGTAGCATTCGCCTTGATTTATAAGGATATTTAGATTATCTGCAATAAGTTGTGCATCAGAATTATCATATTTTCCTACAGCCGCATAAGCATAAATCTCACTGCTGATTTTAGCACAGATTGTTTTATTGTTTTCAGTCATCTTTTTAAGCATATCGGCAATCTCTAAATCAAGCTTGACTGAAATATGTTTTTTTGCTATACTTTCATCATTATTAGAAAATTCGGAATGAAAAAGCACTAAAATTATTTTATCTTTGGGAGATGTTTCATTTATTCGATATTTAAGTTCATCTCTTAATCCATTTTTATTATATAAACCAGTGAGAGAATCGTGCTGTGATGATAAATTATTATGCTCAAGAAGTGTATTTATATCGTTTTTCATACGTAAAAATTCAAGGGCTGTTGTTGCGATTTTTAGCCAATTACGAAAAGAAGGATCATATCCATCCGGTTTGTCATATTGAAGGATAAAATATCCCAGATCTTTCCCGGAAAAGAATATTGGGCAGAAATATAGTGCAAGTTTATTTTGAAATTTAGAAATAATATCAGGGTAAAGTTCATATTTATTAAAAAGTTGAGGTTCATATAAATGATCACCAGGGCAAATAACTGTATGGCACGTCATTGCTTCACTATAGCTTGAAATATTATGGTTCTCTGAAAATTCAGATTCGCACCAATTCTCATATAAACATAAATATACGCCCTTAGCATCACGTATTAAATATGCAAATTTTTGGAGAATGCTAATGTAGTCAGGAATAGAACGGCACGTAGTTAGCTGCTGTTCAAAATTGCCCACAAGATTTAAGCTGTTGAAAAATAGTTCATGTCTTACGATAGACAGTTCTTTAAATAGCATTTTATTGTCTAAGCAGCAGCTACAGCTGTTTCCGTAAATCATATGACCATCTAATGAAATTTCATTTGGCTCAGTTTCATTCATCATTGCACAAAGAGTATCAGCAGCCTTTATTCCTACAGCTTTTCTATTTCTTAAATAGGTTGTCAATACAGGTTCATGATAATATCTTTCGCCAACAAATTCATATCCTATTACTGTAACGTCTTTCGGTACAGATACTCCATTTTCAAGGAATGCATCACAAAGACCATATGCCATATAATCGTTTGCACAAATAATAGCTTCAGGAAGCGGTCTTTTTCCTGTAATATATTCCATCGCAAGATCTTCACCGGTATTCATCCAAAAATTACCATATATTACTTTGTTTTCATCAAAGGATATGCCATGAGAAACAAGAGCTTTTTTGTATCCTTCCACACGTATATCTGAAATATTTAAAGATTTCGGACCTGTTAACATATGAATGTCGGCGAAACCGTGTACTTCAATAAGATGTTCAGCAATTTTCATAATATCCGTCATGGTGTCATTATCTATAGATTGAAATTCAGGTATAACGTCGCCGATGGCA
>CALESG010000098.1 GCA_937907215.1 uncultured Ruminococcus sp. | reverse complement strand
GCTCGGAAGTGATATTATGATTTAGAAATCACTCTTACAATCGTTACAATGCCACTGCTTCCCTATTTTGTAAAACTTATTTTTATAGAAATTTCTTTTGCTATTCTGTCAGTCAGCATTTTTATTGTATTAAAATATCGCACATCATTTAGAGTTGGTGATTGAAAAAGACAATTTAGATTTCGCAAACTGTCTTTTCCAATTAACTTATTGACAAATTTTTCATCGGCAATATCACCTACATCATCTTTACAATATTGTCTCCAAAAATTTAATTGACTGATGTAATATATCGTATGCAAAATTATACCATAGATATCTTTTGATTTTATCAAAGATCGAATAGTTGTTTTGTAATCATTTGTTTTGAACAATACATCTTCTTCAACTGTTTTATTTTTAAACCAGTCATGAACAAGTGAAGATTTTGAAAACATATACGAAGAATTAAAATATTCAAACCGCAACGCAGCTTTCATTTGAACTTCTGTTGCATGATATTCAGTATACCATTTTAGCAAAATTTCTTTTTCTTCTGGGTTCATATTTTGCAGCAAATTATGATTATCTAAAATATGAGTAAATTCGTGAAAGATTGCCGGTTTTGAATTTGATTTTAGCAACTTTATATAGTTGTATGGAATATTTATTATAGGTACATCTTCATAAAATGTAACATTTAGATTGCAATTTTGAGATTTATATGTCTGAATTTTGAATTCTGGCATATATTCAATTTTCATAAACTTTTCATATTCTTTTTGATAATATTTTATTTCAGTTATTATACTCATTCTATTACCCCATATTGCAAAGGAGATTTATATGAAAACAAACAATAAAGCAGTAAAAATGTATAATGAATACATTAAAAAATTACATAGTGGTATATACGATGATCCATTAGGTATTATCTCTGAAAAAGAATACCAAATAGAACAACAAAAATATTTAAATAAATTTATGCAAAGATATAAAAAATAACTAAGATTAAATCTTATGCTTACCAAGTATAGCCGCAATCTTTACATTTGAAACTTTTATTAATCTTCTTGCTAAATATGCCGAGTCCTATAATAGACGCCGCTCTCTCTGTTCCGGAAATTTTTGCAATATTCGTACTTTTGCAAGTAGGACAATGTGGCACATTGGATTGTCTTTTATACTCTACCTGTGCATCAACCTGTGCCCGGAACTATGGCATCTTTAATTCATACTCAATGATGTCTTTGTCATGAAGTTCTGTCATAGCGTCAAGAAGTTGGCAGTTTATCTTTTCAGGAAATAAGTATAAACATTATCTTGAAAATTTTTTAATAAGTTTCTTATATTATAAATGCTTGGTTCTATATTTTTTGTTTTAACCGCATTATGTATTTTACTTATTATATCTGAAAAATTTTGACAGTTTTTCTGTAATAAATCAGGCATATTCTTATTAGCATATTTTGTATATAAATCGTATTTTCCGTAATAATAAAAAATGTTTTTCTCTAACTTTACATACTGTTTTGCAAATTCGAAATCAGATAAATCAATATACGCATCACGGTCTTGGCATATAATACTTGTAATATCAGCTAATGGAGTTATTATATACGATTCTATATCTTCTAATTCGTTTTTATAGAATACTTTACTTTTTATTTTTAATTTTGAAGCAATGGTCAATACATCGTTCTTATTCTTCATTCCAATAAGAGAACCCATTTCTATTTGTGAAGCATGGTATTCTGAATATGAATCTATAACGGTATTAAAATCTTTTTCATTTAGATTTTTAAATCTAATATTGGCATCGTATATATGTGTAAATTCATGAAAAAATATTGATTTAACAAAATTTTCGTTGTAGTCAAATAATGATTTATTATAAATAATAGGAACAGTTATCCCTCGAATAAAATCTTTTTCTATAAATGCGAATTCATCCATATTATTGTTCTCAGAAGATTTTTCTACAGGAATAATTAACGGCATTTTATTTTCTTTTATAAATACTTTAAACTCTTCGTAATACTGATTTATTATTTTATTTTTATCCATATTCCACCTCGTATAGAAAGGAAGTGTTTATTTGTCATTTAACGATTTTAACGATAATTCTGATTATATTAGTAATCTAATAGAAACTGCAAGAAAAGAAGTTCATGATTTTTGGAGTGATATTAATACACCACAACATAAAGGACTTTTAAAACAGTTACATGATATTAAAAACGCCAGCAAAAATCGGAATAAATTATCTCATACCATGATCAATTTTTAAATATCACGGTTTCCAAGTATGTCCACAATTACTACAACGATTAACGGTTTTATTGCTACCTAAAAATCCAGTCCAAAAAGAATATCCTCTTTGACTAGCTGTGATACTTGTTGATCCACATTTAGGACAACGCGGCAAGTTCCTCTCCTGTCTCTTACGTTCTTCCTGTGCATCAACTTGTGCTTTGAACTGAGCGATTTTAGTTTTGAATTCAATGATATCTTTTTGTTTGAGTTCAATCATAGCATCAAGAAATTCCCTATCGTCTTCTGCTATACAGTCAATATAAGCATATTCTTCTACTGTTAGTGGAGATTTGAAGATTTTACTGCCACAATGTTCACATATTTCAAAATCTGGTTTATCTTCTGGATTATAATACCATGCAGCTGTACAGTTTTTATTAGAGCATAACCAAACTGATTTGTTTTTATTATAAATCATTATATAACCTCCATGAAAATTATTTTGCAGAATAATTATACCATTTTCAGAAAATTAAAACAACGATTTTTAACTACGATAAAGAAAATGGATTTACATTTTTGGATGCTTTTAAAAAACAAACACCAGAAATAACTAAAGAAGTTAATGATTTATTTAGTAAAATTAAACCGGATAAAAAATTTAAATACCTACTTAATGATGTGTATCACTCAGACACCTTTAAAAATACAAATTTCAAAGAGTTTGTTGATGGAATGGACTCAGCAACAAAACGTACTATTACTGCTGGCGATGCATTATCTCAATACAAAACCCATCTTCAATCAGCAGACAAAGCTTCTTCTAAATTCGGTTCTACTTTAAAATCCATCGGTGGAAGTATTGCAAGCGGACTGGCAAATTTCGCAATCGGTGCTGCAATCGGATTCGCCATTGACTCAGTAATCAAAGCTATCGACTATTTCACAGTTACTTATGATGAACTACAAAGTGCCTTCCAGAATTCACAATCAAATTACAGTTCTGCTAAAGCCGAAGTTGAATCAGTACAAACCGAATTAGAACAGATTAATACTCAAATTGATGCAATAAACTCACAGCCATTAACCCTTTCAAGCGAAGCTGAATTAGCAAGATTACAGTCTGAAAAAAGCGAGCTTGAAGAAATACTTAGTGTTAAACAAAGTATTGCTGATGCATCAAGACAAAAGTTAGCATTAGATGCATATAAAGCATCCAAAGCAGAGACATCCTTAAACGAAGGGCGTAAGGCAGGGCAGTCCGATACAACAAAAGGTTTTATGGACTTTGAAAACTGGATGATGAGTGATGAGTTGATCCCGAAATTATTGAGAGGATTAAACCCTGTAAGTATTTCGGCTGCTAAAAAATACAATTCTTTTACGGATGCCGAATCTGTTATTATTTATAGCAAAAAATTAAATGAACTAAAAAAACAACAAGAAGATGTTTATGAATGGTTTACGTCATCAGAGGGTCAAACGGGGAAAGAATATGGCACGAAAGCTTTTGACCTAAAACAAAAAGAATTAGAACGTGTGTCAAATGGAATCGCAGATTTACAAACTGAGATCACAACAAAGCGGGCAAATATTGCCGCTCAAATTGAAGCGATGACAGATGAGAATACCGGAAAAGCGTTCAAAGGTATGGAAACACAGGTTGATTATCTTAAAAATTCCCTAAATGATTTAGATCATATTGAATTTCCCGATATGTCGCAAGCTGAAAAATCGCTTAATTCAATAGATAAATTTTTTGGGAAAACGTCATCAGTTTCGATTAAAAATCACTTTCAACAACTGGCTAATGCAGGAAAACTTACCGAAGAAGCGATTGAAAAAGTAGGCATTTCTGCATCTACAATAGGGGTTGACAACTTAAGCGATGTTGTAAAGTATTTCAACGACATGGCTACATCAGCAGATAATGCATCTAATAGTATTTCTAAAATAGATGGATCATTTGAAGGCGTTACAAGTGCTTTTGAAACAGCAAACCAAGGCAATGAATGGGATGCAATGTCTCAAAATATAGCTAAGGCTCATGATATGCTTAAAGAAGGCTTGGTTGGAACAGACGACTTCCAAACTGTCGCACAATGGATGTCACCACATATTATAAATAAAGATGATCCTAAATATAAATATGATGCCGATGCATATGTAGAAGCTTGGCAAAATGCATATAATAAAGTGGTAAGATGGTTCGACTCTGAAAATCCACTTCAAAGTATGCATAATTTTGCTCATGATTTAGACAATACTGACCTTGCAAATATTACTTATGACGCAAATGGCGCGCTAATGGAAGTGATTCCTACCTTCAAAAATACCGCTGAAGCAGCAGACAAACTCGGTGTTAGTACAAATGCAGTTGAAACTGCAATGCGTAAACTTGAAGAGTATGGGTTTGAATGGGACGGTGTATTATTTAGTGGCGAAGGGCTCGATGAATACAAAGGATATTTAGATCAAATCAAGTCTATAACGAAAGAATTAGATGATGGACGTGAAAAATCTCGATTGCAAAAATTAATTGCTGGATGGGATGAAGAATATGCCAAGTATCAAAATGATCTTTCCCTGTTGACAGACGATCAAATTGTAAAAATTAAATTTGAGTACGATATGTCAACTATTCAACAAAAAATTGATGAGCTTGATGAGCAATGGAAATCTGGTAATAGATCGGCTGAAATAGGTGCAGGTCGTATTGCAGCTCAAAAAATGTATCGTGATAAAAAAGAAGAAAAGTATGGCTACACAGCAGGCTTTGATGAAAAGTATGGAAAGTTGAACGAACAAATCAAGCTAATTGAATCTTCTTTTAATGACGACATGACTGAAAAACAACGAGAGCAAGCCCAAGATCAAATATCTGCAATTTTAGATATTCAAAATGATTTTCAGGATGCATTTTCAGATGGCGAAGTTGTTGACTGGAACAATTATTTAAATACAGATGGTTTTCAAGAAGCCGTAAATGCTATTATGTCAGAAACAGGTATCTCACGTATTGACTTGGCAAAATTTTTAGGAATTGATGTTAGTCAACTTGGAATTCGTTTAAAAGAAGATTTAGCCAATGAGCTTGAGCAGCTGACTAATGGACAAACAATCAAATTCAACGCTGAGATTGATGGGTTATCATCAGATGTAGAAGCTTTAAAAAATCAGGATGGTACAATTACTTATACGGCAGAAGTAGATGGTGTAGAACAAAGAGTCTTTTTGGTGCAAAATCAAGATGGTACTATTACATTCACCGCCGAAACAGAAGAAGTTGACAAGGTTACAAGTGTAGTTGATGGAGGCGTAAGAACTGTAGAATATGTTGCTTCTACTAGTGGTCTTCCTAATTTCTTTCCATCTATAACTCGTACTGTAAATTATGTTGCAAGCGGTGTCTCCGCTGCTTTAAATGCTATTAGATCCGCTTCTGGAAAAGCTTCGGCAAATGGCACAGCATACAATAATGGATCAGCCTTTTATTATGGAACTGCCTTTTCAGAAGGAAGTGCCATGTGGCAGCATTTTAGAAATGCATCAGGAAAATACTATGCGGGGGGAAACT
>CALESG010000097.1 GCA_937907215.1 uncultured Ruminococcus sp. | reverse complement strand
ACACTAGCACCTCAAGCTAGCCTGTCTGCCTATTCCAGCACACTCGCATTCAACTCAATTATTATAGCATATATAATAATTTTTGTCAAGAATTTTCTTTGAACTTTTTTTGTGTTTTGTTTATATTTTTTCTAATGCATTTTTAATTATCAGTTCCTCGACTGCCAACGGTTCGGTTAATCCTTATGTCGCCTAACTTGAAAATAAAAATAAAATATGTTATACTTAATAATATAAAATGATACGATATATTATATAAAGTATAATAACTTATTTCAATTGCCTTGCACATCCGCATGCTTATGCGTGCTGCGTGCGAATCGGCAAATAGCAAACGCCAAAAATTTTTGTGGTTTGCTATATATAATAGGAAAGTGGGAAAAGATAATGAGAAAACTTCAGTTGCTTCACGAATATTTTGGACATACTTCTTTTCGTGACGGACAACAGGAGGCCGTTGACGCACTTCTTGGCGGCAAGGATGTTTTGGCTGTAATGCCTACCGGTGCCGGAAAGTCTGTTTGCTATCAGCTTCCGGCATTGATGCTGCCGGGAATATCAATAGTAATATCTCCGCTTATATCTCTTATGAAAGATCAGGTGGAAAACTTAAGACAAAGCGGTATATCAGCTGCTTTTATAAATAGTGCAATGAATTCTGACGAGTATCAATCTGTAATGTATGGTGCCAGACAGGGACAGTACAAGCTTATTTATGTTGCACCTGAAAGACTTCTTACAGAGAGCTTTTTGAGATTTGCAGCAAATATAAAAATATCAATGATAACTGTTGATGAGGCTCACTGCGTTTCACAATGGGGACAAGATTTTAGGCAAAGTTATCTTGATATAGCAAAATTTGTGGAACTGCTGCCGGAGCGACCGATAATAGGAGCTTTTACTGCTACTGCAACTAAACAGGTAAAACAGGATATTGTAAGCCTTTTAAAGCTTATTGAGCCTGTAGCAATAACAACAGGTTTTGACAGAAAGAATCTTTACTTTGGTGTGGAAATTTCTAAAAACAAATCGAAAGAATTGCTTTCACTTTTGCGAAAGTACAAAGACAGAAGTGGTATAGTTTATTGCATTTCAAGAAAACTTGTGGAACAGGTTTGCGATGAACTTTGTGATGCTGGATTTGCAGCTACACGTTATCATGCTGGACTTTCACCGGAAGAACGTGCATCAAATCAGCAGGACTTTATATATGACAGAAGAAATATAATGGTTGCCACAAATGCTTTTGGAATGGGAATAGACAAGCACAATGTATCATTTGTTATACATTATAATATGCCAAAAGATATTGAAAGTTATTATCAGGAAGCCGGCAGGGCTGGAAGAGATGGAGAACCGGCGGACTGTATTCTTTTATACAGTGGCAAAGATGTGCGTACAAATCAGTTTTTAATTGAGCAGTCAAGAGAATCGGCAGATATAAAGGATTCGGCACTTGTTGAATCGCTTATTGCAAAAGGAAAGGAAAGGCTTAAATGTATGACATTCTATTGCACATCAGTGGAATGTCAGAGAAATTATATGCTTAGATATTTTGGAGAAAAACCGGCTGCTTTATGTGGAAATTGTTCAGGCTGTCTTGGAAACACTGAGAAAAAGGACATCACGCTTGAGGCTATGAAGATAATTTCCTGTGTATATAGAGGTCAGCAGAATGGTTATCATCTTAGTCGAACGAAAACAGCACAAGTTCTCACAGGCAGTACGCAAAAAAGCATTTTGGAAATGAACCTTGATAAATTATCTACATATGGAATAATGAGCAATTATAGTGTAAGCAATATTATGCAGATGATAGATTCCATGATCGCAGGAGGAGATCTTGGTACAAGGCAGTATAAGGAATATTCTGAGCTTGTTATAAATACCCAGTCCGCTGCTATTATAAGAAAAGAAAGATCGGTGGAGATGATGGTATCTAAAAGGGCAAAGGAAGATATTGTATATGAAAATGTAAGCCCGGAAGAAGAGCAGCTTTTTCAGCAGCTTAGACGTCTTAGAGAGAAGATTTCTACAAAAGAGCATATTCCGCCGTATGTTGTATTTTCAAACGCAGCACTTAGAGATATGTGCAGGAAGAAACCGCAGAATATACATGAGCTTATGGAGGTATCCGGAGTAGGAATGATGCGTTCTCAAAAGTATGGTGGGGATTTTATACGTGAGATAAAGCGATTTTTGAAATATAAATAACAGCTAAAAAATTGATGAACGTTGATGAAAATATGAATAATACGGTCGTGTTAAAATATTATACAAACATTTAATCGTCAACATGCACAAAATCATTCAAGTATTTTTATGATAATAATGGAAATTGGATATAGGTGTTGACAAGAGTTCGAAATGGTGTTATAATTTATTCATGTTAATAAATAGAAAAGACGAATAAAAAGAATTGCACCGGAGGACACACTAAATGACGGACAAAGAATTAAGAAAGTTGAAACGTGGTGAGCTTTTAGAGCTTATGTATTACATGAAGAAAGATCTTGAAGAATTAAATCAAGAAAATCAATCTCTTCGAGATCAGCTTAATGCTCATGTAGCCGGACAGGCGGACATCAACAAAGAAATTCTTGAAGCCGTATTGAAAACTGCAAAGCGAGTAGATTCACTGTGCAAGGCGAATGGTCTTGAGAGCGATGATGATGTTTCCACAAAGTCTGATGAAGATGAAAATTCAGATAAAAGAGAAACGGAGCAGTGAATAGGATGACGGACGAAAGAAAAATTGATTTGCCTACAGCGGAGCAATTTGATAATGAAGTAAAAAGAGTACAGCACCAAAAGGAATATTTAAGAATTTTGCGTAGTACAATATCTTCACTGATAGTTGTAGCAGCTATAGCAGTTTTAATTTCAATGTTATTTTTACCGGTGCTGAGAGTTACAGGAACAAGTATGACTCCAACGCTGCAAAATGATGAACTTGTAATTTGCAGGAAATGGGGAGATTTTGAGCAGGGTGATGTAATAGCGTTTTATTACAATAATAAAATATTGCTTAAACGTGTTATTGGAGTGTCCGGTGATATAATCGACATATCAGAAGATGGTACTGTATATGTAAACGGCGAAGAGCTTGATGAACCTTATCTTAATGAAAAAGCATTTGGTGAATGTGATCTTGATTTACCGTATCAAGTGCCTGATGAACGAGTATTTGTAATGGGTGATCATCGTTCTACGTCAGTAGACAGCCGTTCAACATCGGTTGGATGCGTTGCTAATGAATCGATAGTAGGAGAGGTAATGCTTCGTATATGGCCGTTAAAACAGATTGGTACGATTTAAATTTGAATTCATTATCCTAAAGAAGGGGGATCGACAGATGAATCTTAATCAAAAAATTCAATCTTTTTTAAGTAAACATAAAAGTACAAAGAGGCGGTTATCTGCAACTGCCCTTCTTTCTATGCTTATTACATTATCAGTTATAAGTAGTTTGATTATGCCGGCTATTAGTATGACAATACCTGGTACGATGAGTGTTATGGAAAGCGTTTCGCTTTACAGTGCTACGCCCGGTAATCCGGAGGTAATTCCCAATACTGGTATGCTTGACCTAATGAGTGCTGATACATGGCAAGCTAGTATGTCAAGTGGTGGTAATTATTTTTATGAAGCTAATCAATCAGGTGTTACTACAAATAGTGGTTTCACAGCCAATACAGATCCTTTATCTTTGGAAACATATATCGAATATACATTTGATAAAGACGTTAAAAGTTTCCTTAGTGGCTCTGGACCTCACTTAGGTTGGGATTTAGGGAATCCTGATTTAACAGCGATTTTTCCGGGTGGCTCAGATCATGGTACGATTGATGACCCCGATTATAAAGATGGTATAGCTGGTACATATATAATAAAAGATGGACGTGTAGAAATAACACTTGATGATGCTTATATTGCTTATGTAACCAATGGTACTGGTAAAATCAAGGGTTCGCTTGATTTTTCGGGTGAGCTGAAAAGCAGCAGCGATGAAAGTGGCGACCAGAAGTTTATAATAAACGGTCAGGAAGTTACTGTTGACTTCCAGGATAAATGGCCTACTATTGATAAGACAAGTTGGGTCAACGAAAGTAACGGAACGATCAAGTGGACTATTCAAGTTAAAAATCCAAACTATGTAGTTCTTGATGGTTATACATTGACAGATGATATGCTTAAAAATGCTGTTGATGGCAATGTAACTATAACACCAAGTTCAGCTGGTACTTATGATGGTCAAAAAATTGTATTTGATTCTAATTATAAAGACTATGTTACTGTTGAATATGTAACTAAGATTACTGATGCTCAGCTGCAAAATGCTGATGGTTCTCGAAAAAACCATGCTGAACTTAAGAAAGATGATAAAAAGATTAGCGAGGATGATGAAACAGCTAATCTTTGGAAAGAACCGTTTACAGTAAACAAAAATGGTACTCCTGACTATCAGACGTCTGGCGGTTCATATAATAAGAAAATCAACTGGGAAATTACAATTAAAAATGAATATGGCGGTTCACTTGAGAATTATATTATTGAAGATGCTAATATTCCAAGTTCGGGTGTGGCTATTACTCCAAGTGGCAGCTTGACATCTGAAAATGGAAAATGGAAACTTACTGGTACAGGTGATGCTTCTACTGTTACTATTAAGTATACAACAGATGCTGAAGTCGGAAAAACTAACTCTAATACTGCAAAACTGTACTATCCTACTGGTGAACCTACAAATAAAGAAGACAAAGAAGATGTAGAGTATAAGGATAAAAAAGCTCTCATATCACTTGCAAAAGATGGTAATGCTAATACATCAAATGGTACGATCGAATGGACTATTACTATTAATAATCAAAGTGGCATGGATCTTACAGATTATGAGCTTTCTGACAATATGCTGAAAAATCCTGTTCCTGGCAGCATTTCAATAAATCCTGCCAATGCAGCTAACCAGCCGGACAGCAACGGAGTTATAAAATTGACTGCTGATGCTAAAAAGGCACAGTGGATCACGATCAAGTATGCTACGGCACTGACTCCTGAACAGTTAAGATCAGGTACAGCTCACAACGAAGCAGTATTGAAAGAAAAACCTGACGATCCAGATCCTACTAAGGATCCGTCAGATCCTACATTTACTGCAAATCCTTTCTATATAAAAAAGACAGGTGAGCCTGATTATAAGTCTGGTACATATCCTGATTCAGGAAATAAAATCAAGTGGAAGATAGAAGTTACAAGCCAGAGCGGTGTTTCTCTTGATGATTATATTATTGAAGATAGCAAGATCCCAACTAATTTATCTCCAATAAAAACTTCATCCGGTACTTTAGAGTATGCTAATGGTAAGTGGCAGCTGAAGAATACAGGCAATGCTAAATATATCACTATTGAGTATGAAGCACCTGTAAGTGAAACAGGTGGTATAGGTAACGAAAACACTAATGATGTAGAACTGAAATATCCTGATGATGAGCCTACCGGTAAAAAAGATCAAGGCAAAGTAACATATAAATCAGAAAGTGACCTTGTTGGATTGAATAAATGGGGTAGTTATGCTCAGGATTCTCATGAAATCACTTGGACTATAAATGTCAAGATTGAGGGTGGATATGATATAACTGATTACACCATTTATGATGATATGTTCAAGAATGTGAATATTGAAGATATTCAGATAAATTATCAGCCTGCAAGCAACTTTGCTACACTGGACAAAAGTAGTGGTATTCTTACATTTACATCAAAGCCAAACAGTGACGATTTTAACATTACATATAAAACTAAGGTTGATATAAAGAATACAGATTCCGGAACTATAACAGTTAACAATGGTTATGGTCCGGGTCCGGGTCCTGGCAAGGAAAATGCTCCGGTTGATGTTACCGTCAGAGATGGATTAGAAAAGACTTTAAACGGTAATAAGACAGAAACAATAGAACACAGTGGTAAGCTTGTTAGAACATTGAACTGGACTGCTAATATCACACATGATGGTACTTTTGATGGTCTTACTTATGTTGATAAGCTTACACCTCCTGATAATGGTGAACATACTATAACTTCCGATCAGCTCGCAGCATTAAGAGTTTATGGAAAAGTCAGCGAGTCTGATTGGAACAGGACTCTGCTTAACAAAGATATTGATTATGATTTAGTTCCTAATGCTAATAATGATGGCTTTACAATTACGTTTAAAAATACGCTTGATACAAAGGGCTATAACTTTGTGTATATTGAATATCAGACTACTGCAACATCAAATGCTGTAGCTTCCGGTACAAATTATCCTGTTATAAGTGAATTTTTAAATGGTGCGGACTTTAATGGCAATCATGCTTCCGATAAGTTTACTCTTACAAGAAATGACCCTGAGATTCACACAACTTTAAATCTTCATCTTACAAAGCAGTGGTCTAATGATGATACGTCTATAAGACCTGCAAATGCTTACTTTAAGGTGTTGTATCATACAGGCGATTATCAATGGAAGTCTGTAAAGTTTGCTTCTAATGGAGATTATCTGTTCAGTGGTGACAGCGGTTATAGCTCAGCAACAGAACTGGTAACGCTTAATGGCAGCAGTAATGAATGGAGTAAGACACTTGAGAAATTGCCGAGACGAATCAGAAAAGCTAATGCTGATGGTTCAGTTGGAAGTGACTTAACATATTATTATAAGATAGAGGAAGTTAAATCCAACGGCAGTTCCATTGAGAACAATTTGCTAGATGTTGATGGTGGTTCTTATCAGGTTGGATATACTAATAATAATGGTGTCGGCAACAAGGATGACATTTATATTGGTGCAAACAACACTCTTTATAGAGAAAGAAATATAACACCTCAAAAGACATGGAGTGGCGATACAGGTTCAGGAACCGGTATCAATAGCATAACTGTTCAGCTTGAATATTCTACAGATAATAATAATTATTATCCTGTTAGAAAGAATGCGTCAGGTAATTATGTATTTGACCAGAGTTCAACAGATGATATTGTCACACAAGTTATTAGTGGTACGGGCAATAAATGGGTAGGCAGCAGCTGGGAGAACCTTCCTCAGATTATTCCTATGGGAACAGGTTCTGCGAACTGTAACTATAGAATCCGTGAAATCAAGTATAATGATACTGACATCAGTGGCGATCAGTTTATAGCTGACGGTGGTTATTATAATATAAGTTATAGTACTGATAATGGCAATCTTGTTGTTGTAAATGAATACAAAGCTAATAAGACTTTAAGTTATACTGCTAATAAGCTGTGGAATAATGATACAGCACATATGAATAATCGTCCTGAAACTATTCTTGTACATCTTAAGCAGACAGCTTCTGATGGCACGACTAAGTATTATAACGATGTTCCTGTAGAATTGAATGCAGGCAATAGTTGGAGACATACCTGGTCAGGTCTTCCTTATCAATCTACTGATGATGGAAAAATCGTAACCTATACTTATACTGCTGAAGAAGTAGGCTATATAAAGGACGGTAAAACAGTTAACATCACTCAAAATTACTTTGCTACAACTGGTGATGGTTGGTATAATATCAGTTATGATTACTATAGCACTCCAAATAATACAACTATTAGTAATACTTTTGAGCCTGTAAGTACGATTGCTATTACACCTCAGAAGAAGTGGGTTGGGGATGATGGTAACAGTTTAATTTATAAAACTCCGTTGTTAGATAATAACAGACCGAAAAATGTAACGCTTAAACTTCAGAAGCAGCTTGATGGTAATGGAACATGGAGCGATGTTCTTGATGAGAATGCACAAATTGTTACTGTTACATTATCAAGTGCAAATGTTTCTGAAAGTGATGGTACATTATGGCAAGGTGCATCCATCGGAAATCTTCCTCAAACAGAAATTGAAATTGTTGGTGATGGAACATCTATTAGGCATTCTTTAACATATCGTTTAGTTGAAACTGCTTATACTGATGCTGAAAATCAGAGTAAAGTATTAGTTGATGGCACGGAAACATTTAAAACTAAAAATGGTAAGTATACAATATCTATGCAGACTACAAGTAGTTCTGGGAATTTAATAGTTACTAATACTTTTGAAGAAGCGATAGGTATTAACAAAAATTCTTATAATGGCAATAGTTTTGAAAAAAACGTTACTATTGCTAGAGAAGATCTTATTGACAAAGTTGATGAAAATGGAAATGTTGTAGAAGTTTCACCATTTAAGAAAAAAATCGGCGATAAATACTACTATGTTTTCAATTATGCCATTAACTTTGAAGCTACTACCAATGATACTGTAACACCTGTTTTCGATCAATTACCACCAAACTTTACTCTTGTTGAGAATAGCAATATTAGTATTAAAGACGGTGTAGGTTGGAATAATAGTGGTGAAAATAATAAAGCTGATCCGGTGTATATTCTTAAAGGTGATGGTACAGCAACTAATGATCATTTTGCAAATGGATACTATGCACGTCCTACACTACTTTATGTGCACTTTGGTTTGAATCATTTGCCATCTAAAGACAAAAACACAGTTTTAACATCATCTGACGACAGCTATTATTATGATGATGAAAAAAATCAGATATGGTTTAATAAACCATATATTTCAAATGAATCTACTATTTTAACAGCTTGTTATTCAATAAAGATAGAATGTCAACAATTGCTTGATGATATGGGTGATTCTACTTCATATTCTATTAAAAACACTGCTCAAAAAGTTACACCCACAACAGGTATTCCTATAGAGGGAATGATTTCTTCTTCAGAAATCAAAGTTGTAAACAAAGCACCTAAAGACCTCATAACCAAAAAGTACGCAGGTAAAACAAGAATCCCTGGTTACTTTAAGTATTCTATCGATGTAAACCCTGAAGGTAAGAATCTTTCAACAGGTGATACCATTGACATTCAGGACTTGCTCGAAACAGTCAGCTATTTTGACCATGATATAGGTGGTGCGGCTGGTACGACTTATAGGAACAATAAGAGATTTGTTGATATCCTGATGGATAGCATTACACTTTATGAAGTTGATGCCAATGGTAATAAAGTGCCTCTTCCTGAAAATAAGTATACACGTATTTTCAAGAATGGTGATCAGGTTTCAGATGGAGCAGCGCTCTTGCAACTGACTATTCCTGATGAAACACATATTGTAGTCGATTATACTTATAAGATGATTGCAAATGAAACTACACCATCTGTAATCAATAAATGTAAAAGCTCAACTCGTGTAAACGGCAGATATGCTACCATGCAGCCCGGCTTTGTACCTCCGGCAGGCGATAAGATCACATTCTCCAATAAGGCAGAACTTATTTCTGATAGTGCATCTGATGAATCAGAAGTAAAGGATACTGAATATGAAGTATTTAAGTCAAGTGGTATGATCACTACTGACATGCTTCCGAAAATCGTTAAGGTAAATACAGGCGACTATACTATTAATGACCTTCAGGCAAAGTTCTTGCTTGCAAAGTATGAAAAAGGACAATGGTATTACGCAATAAAAATTAACGATGAAAATGAAGATGATGACCGTGTTATAACATGGAGTACGTCAGGTGTTAACGGAAAAATGGTACCAAGTGACGTTAAACTGCATGAAATCAACGTTCAGACATCATATGCAGTTGCACTTGGTGAAGAAGTGCTTTACAAACTGATTGAAATTAATGTTCCTGATGGTTACGAAGGTTCGAATTTAGGTCTTACAGATGATGAGTTCAAGGAGCTTATTACAAATTACCTAAATTCTGGAAGTATCTATTATAACAATAAAGATTATACATCATTCCTTAATAATTATGTCAGCACGTATTATTTCTCATATAATAGCATTATTAGTGAACGTCCTGACGATGTTCCACTTGATAATATTATACAGATTAAGTCTGGTGACGATCTCAAGATTCCGAATAATGAACTTATTGACATCGGAATAAAGAAGGAATGGATAAATCCTGTAACAAGCACAGCTGATTCTGAGATAACTGTAGAGCTTTACTGGTCATATAAAAAGGCTTCTTCAGGAATGCCTGATGAAAGTGAACTGTATCTTGCAAACGCAGCAGATCTCGGACTTATGGACAGTAGTTTCTCAGCGGTAAAAACAATTCCGATTGAGTACAACGATGACGGAAGCGTAAAGCCTAATGAGAAAGTATGGACTGATTTGCCAAATGGTAAAAACAGTGTACCTATTTACTATTACATCAAAGAAACAGGTTATACCATAGGTGGAAAGACTTATACTCTTGATGAAGATGGCAACTTTACAACTGCATCCGGTGAAACAGGCAGCTATAGACCTACTTATATAGGCAATGCAGCAAATTCTGATGCTACGATCAATGTTCGCAACTCTCATCAGCTTATGCTGAAAAAGAATTGGAAGAATTCCTCTAATATTGAACTGAAAAACATTCCTGTTGAAAAGGTTGTTGTTTCAATTTACGGAATTGACAATGACGGAGTAAAGACCAATGAACCGTTGTTTGAAAACATAGAGCTTTCAGCAGCAAAGAACTGGCAGGTTGATTTGACGGATCTAATTACTCCTGATATGGATCTCAGTCAGTATAAGAGTTTTGTTGCAGAAGAAAGTGGAGACAGAAGTCTTGAAGATTTCGTAGTAAGCTGTGTATTCAATCTGAACCAAGATACTGGTGAGATCATTGTAACAAACAAAAATACTGTACCTACCGAGGCATCGGTTAAGGTAAATAAGGTTTGGAGCGATGGAACAGATATTCATGCAAATGAGAGTATCAAGGTTACCTTGTATCAGTCAAAAACAAAGATTGATGATTTGTCTGACTTAGCGTTAAAGCTTAAGAGTAGCGCCAATATCATGCAAAAGATCGATGAAAATGATAAGCAGGAATATGAGAATGTTACTCTGAATTCCGCAAATGATTGGTCACATACATGGATCGGCTTGCCGCTTGAAGATGAAAATCAAAATAAGTACTATTATTATGTACTGGAAGACAAGTCAGGCATAGCAAATGCAGATAAGTATACTGAAACCTATAATATCATTGCTTCGACACCAACTAAAACTGATTATACTGTTACCAATACCAGAAAGGCTATTGTAGTTCAGAAAAAGTGGGTAGATGAAGAGGGCAATGTAATTCCAGATTCAGAGCTTAATCAGGAATCCATCACTCTTGATGTTTGGAAGAAGGTAACAGATCCAAATTGGAAGAAGACACTGGTTGTTGATCAAAAATGGTGGAGTGGAACTCCAGAAAATAATCCTGATAAGGATACTCTTCAAAAATTTGAAGATCAATGCAATGGAAAAATTGATGACTGTAACCAACTTACTAAAACACTTGCAAGTGCAAAAGATAATATTTATTTTGCAGATGTCTGTGCAGCCGTTGATAAAGATACTATGCTTTATGATGGATGTCATCCAAATGCTACCGGCATGGCAGCAATAGCATCAGCGTATGCAGATGTTATTAGAAGTATTTACACTCAAACTTCTGATAATTTGAATATTATGTGTTTAGGTGATTCAATTACAAATGCTTCTGATTTATGTGGATTACAAGATGCTGCTAATGAGAACTATCCAAAACAATTGGAAAATCTGCTTAAAAATAACTATGCTTCTGTTAGTGTAGTAAAGAACGGTCAAGATGGTCAACAAATTCCAGGTTTTGCAGATAGAATTAGTGGTATAAATTCTGATACAGACATTGTTTGTGTGCTTGGTGGTACAAATGATATTCATCAGTATGGTGGTAACACTAAGGAAGAAATAAAAAGTAGACTTAGTACATTGTTTGCAAAAATCAAGGAAAAGAACAATAATGTAATTATAGTATTCGGTAGTATTCCTCATTTTGATTTTGTAGCCCAAAGTATTACATCTTCCAAAGTCGGTTCAATCACACTGACAAAGGAAAACGGTTGGGTAGGCGCATTCGACATAACAGATACTGACACTTCTGCAGAGTACTACATTGATGAAAGCAGTGTACCGTCAGGCTGGCAGGTATCATACGATGAAGATAATCGATACCAGAAGCTTGGCAGCACTACTCCTCTCGTAGCTACGAACACAAGAAATATTCCAAAAACAAGTCTTAATGTTGAAAAAACATGGGCAAATGATACCGGAGGAGAAGCAAACAGAGATTCAATTTCTCTTTCTCTTCTTCAGAGTACAGACCTTCGAAATTGGGTAGAGTATGATACACCAATGCCTACTCCAACTAAGAATGAAAATATTTGGACTTATAGTTACACAAATCTTCCGTTTGAGGACAATGCAGGCAATCGTTACTACTACAAGATCGAAGAAGCACCTATGACAGGTTATACGACCTCTTACGGAACTCCAAGTTATCTTACAGCAGCGAACGGCAGCAATGCAGGTACTCTGGCAATTACCAATACAGCAGCAGTATCATTGAAGATTCGTAAGGTATGGTCTGATATTGAAACAAACAATCATCTGAATGATAAGGTTGAATTCAAGATTTGCAGGGATGTTAAGACTGATGCTACAGATCCAAGACCTGGTTTCGACGAAAGTACCCTTATTCTTGAAATTGATAAGACTGATGTTGGTGTAACTGTTGGCAATACCGCTTCGGTTAATGCTAATAAGTCAATAGAGTTTACACAATCTGATGATTCTAAGAGTATCTTTACTGTTTCATCTACAGGCAAGACCATTAATATTGAAGGTTTGGCAGAAGGCAGCGGAACTATTACCGTAACCGATGGAACTGATACATTTACTATCAATGTTACAGTTTCGGCTTACAAGCTGCTGATTGATAATAGTGAAAACTTTGTTATCACAGCAGGTGAGCAGAATCATAAGCTTTCAGTTACAAAGGGTGGAGCTCCATTCACAGATGTAACTTATAGTTCAAGTGATACAGGAGTTCTCACTGTTTCAGAGGATGGAACAATTACTACAGTAAATGCAGGTACTGCAACGGTAACTGTTTCTACAGGTGGTAATGTGATTCTTACTCAGGATATTACAGTAAATCTTCCTGATGATTTCACTATAAATGGTGAACAACATGAAGTCGCAATGAAAGAAAATATTCAGCTTTCTGTATCCCCAGATTATGGAAAATTTACATGGAGTTCTTCTGACGAATCAATTGCAACTGTTGATCAAACTGGTAAGGTAATTGGTGTTAAGGTTGGTAATGTAACTATTAAAGCAACACGTAACGATGGTCTTGAAAAGACATATGATGTTTCTGTTATAGATGGCGGAGTTAAGTTTAATACTAATGACGGTTCAACAGAAGTTATAATTGATGAAACTAAGAAGGTTTCAAAAATTGAGATTGAGTTTGATGAAAATAATATACCAAGCGAGAGCTGGTATAATATACAAGCAAAACTCACTTATTATGATACCTGGTCGAATATATACTGGCCTCATGATGAAACTTTGTTTGATTTAAAGTTTAGTAATGATAGTAGTTCAAATAAAATAAATAATAACAGTACATCAGATAAAGTAAAAGTTACAATTGATGGTTACAAAGTTACCATTGAAATTAATGACCCATCAAGTTATGATTATAGTAAAGGTGATGGAAAATTCACTATTAGTTCAGACAGCAGTTGGCAAGGTAAATACCGAATAGTATACCTTTCTGAAGAAAAGTTCTCCCTCCGCAGTGCATCAGAGGAGCCACAAATGCTGGTTGGTGCAGGTTTTGTTACAGCAGAGCCGAGGGAAGCAGGAATAGACGGTTCAACAATATCATTCCCATATACAGTTACTATCAGTGGTGGCAGTGCAAGTGGTTGGGAACAGATAATTGAAAACCTTGATGTTTACGATTCAAATGGTAATCCATACATCTACTGGGTAAAAGAAGTATCCGGTGCAGACGGATATGAAGCAAGTTATCAGTTCAGTGATGGCGACCCTGATTCTTACAAGTGGATAAATTCATCTAAGTTAAATTCAGATGGAGAACTTGTAGCAACCGTTCGCAATACAAAGACTGATACCCCAGGCTATGAACTTCCAAACACCGGCGGTGAGGGAGTAACAAGATATTATTACACAGGAGCAGCGCTTATACTGCTTAGTGCATTCGCCGGAAGCAACCGTATCAGACGTCGTTTGAAGGAGCGCCGTACGAAATAAAAACAAAAATAAAATTTAAAAGGTCAAAAATTAAACAATCCGGTAAGGGTGCGGCAAAGAAACCGCACCGCCGGAACAACGTATTAAAGGAGCGTTAATTATGAAAAACACAAAAAAATTCGCAGCGTTTGTAGCATCTATCCTCGCAGTAGCCTGCATGGCAGCACCAATGGCAACTTCTTTCTCCGCTGATGCGGCAGGTTCTATTGAAATCACTAATGCAAAGGAAAATCACACTTACGAAGCTTATCAGATTTTTGATGGTGATTTATCTAATGGAGTTCTCTCAAATATTGTATGGGGTTCTGGTATTGATGATACTAAAACAAGTGATCTCATTACAGCTATTCAAACAATTGATGGTTTTAGCTCATGCACTGATGCAGCTTCTGTTGCTGAAAAATTAGCTGAAATTACAGATTTTGATTCTGACACAACTAAACAGTTCGCATCTGTTGTAGGTAAGTATCTTTCTGCAACAAAGACAGACAGTACTTTTGCAGATGGCAAATACACAATTTCAGGTGTAGATGATGGTTATTATCTGGTTAAGGATAAGGATGAATCTCTTGATCAAGCACACGATGCTAAAACAAGATATATCGTTCATGTTCTTGGTACCAAGACAGAGATTGCTCCTAAGAGTTCTTTCCCAACAGTAGAGAAGAAGGTTCTGGAAGATGATAAGGATGTTACAGGTAAGCCCACATATGATACAGAAACAACTGAAAAATGGAATGATGTAGCTGATTACTGCATAGGTGAAGCTGTTCCATTTAAGCTTTATGGTACAATGCCTGATACAATCAATGACTATACAAAATATAAGTATGTATTCCATGATACACTTGCTGCACAGTTTACAGCACCTGAATCCACTGCTGTAACTGTTAAGATCGATGGAGAAGCTGCTCAAGGTGCTAATGTAGTTGTTGATGGTCAGAACATTACAGTTACATTTGCTGATATTAAGAAAGGCAACACTATAACAGAAAATAGCATTGTAACTGTTGAGTATAGTGCTGTTCTGAATAGTAATGCTGTAATCGGTCTTGATGGTCAGCAGAATGAAGTATATCTGACATACTCCAACAATCCAAACTGGGTTGGAACTGGTGAGAATGATACACCTAATGATGATGGTAAAACACCTAAGGATGCCGTTATTGTATTCACATATGAGCTGGATACAACAAAGGTTGATGGTACTGATAGTACAAAGAAACTTTCCGGTGCTGAATTCAAATTGCTGAATGCAGATAAGTCTAAGGAAGCAAAAGTAGACACAGATGGAAAGTTTGTAGAATGGGTTGATCTTGATAATGGCACAAAACTTACATCTGGTGAAGATGGTCTTTTCAAGGTAATTGGTCTTGATGACGGTACATATTACCTCAAGGAAACAAAGGCTCCTGCTGGCTATAACTTGTTAGCAAATCCTGTTGAAGTTGTTGTTACAGCTACTACTGTAAATAATCAGGAGTGGGGCATGACTGATGCTAGTGCTGCTCTTACAAATCTGGAAGTTACAGCTGCTGGCAAGGCAGGTACAGCTGATACATCAACTGGTGTTGCGTCTATCACAATTGCCAACAATGCTGGTTCTACACTCCCATCAACCGGTGGTATCGGTACAACAATCTTCTACGTAGCAGGTGGTGCACTTGTAGTAGGTGCTGGTGTTCTGCTCGTTTCCAAGAAGAGAATGTCTAATAAGTAATTTTTCATAAACCTATAAACCAAGCCGCTTTTGCGGTGTGATAAACCTTAGTCTGTCGGTGCTTATGTGCCGACAGGCATTAGGGAGGACTCCATGAGAAAAAAACGCATTTCCCTTTCTACAATTATTCTTTTTGTAATATTACTCGTGGGGCTCTCCGTAATGCTTTATCCCACTGTCAGTGACTGGTGGAATTCTCGTGTGCAATCTCAGGCTATTGCAACCTATGATTCAGCTGTTGAACAGCTTGATGATAACCATTATGATGAGATTATGAGTAAAGCTCATGAGTATAATTCAGAAATAGCCAAAGTAAATTCTCCATTTTCTAATCCAAATGCCGTTCCCGGATATGAGGATATTCTTAATATCTCGGGTACAGGCATTATGGGATATATCACTATCCCTGTTATAAACGTTCAGCTGCCTATCTATCACGGCACTTCTGAAGAAGTCCTTAACGTTGCCGCAGGTCATTTACAGGGTTCTTCTCTTCCTGTTGGTGGTAATACTACTCATTCAGTTATATCTGCTCACCGTGGTCTTCCCTCAGCAAGACTTTTCAGTGACCTTGATAGACTTAATGTCGGAGATACTTTTACTATTACTATACTCGATGAGATTTTGACATATGAGGTCGAAGAGATAAATATAGTTCTTCCAACTGAAATCAGTAAACTTGCAATTTCAGACGGAAATGATTATGTAACTTTAATGACCTGTACTCCTTATGGAATCAACTCGCATAGACTTCTTGTCCGTGCCCACCGTATTGAAACAGTCTATCCGCATAATGTTAAAGTATCTGCCGATGCTCTTAAAATTGATCCTATGCTTGTCGTTCCCGGCATTTGCGCTCCTCTTTTGATGATCCTTATTATTTCATGGATCGTCAGCGGCAAAAAACGCAGGCTGCGTTCGGCAAAGGAAATATTTAATGATATAATTTCATCTAAAAAGGAAGGTGATTGATATGTACAGTAATTTTTGCCGTCGATTAGGTTCAGTACTTTGTGCTGTTGCTGCTATGTTATGGATCTCAACTTTGTTTTTTATTACATCAGCAGCAGGAGGCAGCGGCTCAATAAAACTCATATGCAGATCCGAGGATTCACCAATTTATGGTATGACTTGGAATATCTATTATGCAGGACGGTTGACTTCAGATAATAAAATTAAGTTTGAAGGTGATTTTGAATATTATCCTGTATATCTTCCTGATAGTGAGGTTTCTTCTTTGACGGTTTCTTCTTTGCAGGATGCTGCCAATACTCTTGAAAATTATGCCGAAGTTGATGGTATTAGTCCGCTTGCAACTGCTAAATCAAGTTCCAGCGGCAATGTGACATTCTCCGGTCTTGCAGATGGTATATATCTTGTTTCCGGTGAAAGACTATCTGTTGGCTCTAAAATATACGTGCCTACACCTATGTTTATTGAGGTAAAGGATGGTCAGGCTATCACTGCCGATGCAAAATTTACCGTTCGTGATAAGCCCACTGTAAATGAGGCAATGTATGTTGTTAAAAAGGTTTGGAGAGATGGGGGAACATATGCAAGAGATGTCACAATTGATGTGGCTATATACTGCAATAATAACTATGTAGAAACCGTCACACTTAATAATGACAACAGTTGGACTTATCAATGGACAGGAGATCCTTCACAGGTATGGCGTGTAAAGGAATTGAATATCAAAAATCCTTACAAGGTAATATATCAAAATAACTCAACACAGTATGTCGTTGTAAATGTAAATGATGTTCTCTATAATACTACAACATCTACTACACCAACAACAACCACGACTACTACCACCACTACAACAACAACTGCTACAAGTACAGAGAAGCCTGTAAGTACAACGACAACCACAACAACAAGCACAGACACTACCACAACTACAACTGTAACTTCTACTGTTACAACAACAACATCTGTATCCAGTGGTTCATCTGCTAGTACTACTACTACAGTTATAACAGGTGGAGGCAAGCTCCCCCAAACAGGACAGCTTTGGTGGCCTGTACCGGTTTGCGGTGTTGGCGGACTTGTTTTATTTACTGTAGGCTGGCGTCTTAATAAGAAGAAATAAACGAGGAATTTAAATGAAAATAAAAAGAGGTTCTATCCTCATGACAACAGGAACAATGCTACTTTGTGCAGCATTGTTTCTGTTGCTATATAATAGAAATGAGGACAGATGTGCTGAATCCAAAACATCTGATATTGTAAACGAATTGAAAAGCCAGATGCCTAAACCGCATACGGAAAAAAGTGATACATATTATGATATGTATGGCAATGATATTGACGTTATGGCAACATATACACAGCCTGTCGTTACCGAACCGTTTTCTGATGCAAATGATATACCATCTTATACTGAAAGTGAAAATAATAATATCAATAGCAATAGCATTCCCGAGGCGGATCTTTTTGCAGAATATGAGAATGATGAATCAGCAGAACCAGAGGTGTATTATTACGTTCAGGAAATGTCATATATGGGCTTGCTCAGTATACCATCTCTTGGGTTGGAGCTTCCCGTAATGAGTGATTGGAGTTATCCTAATCTAAGGGTTGCACCATGCAGATATTCCGGCACTGTTGCAGATGGCAATCTTATTATAGCTGCACATAATTATCGCTCGCACTTCGGAAGAATATCAGAGCTGGATTCTGGCGATGAGATAATATTTACTGATGGCGGCGGAGTTGTGCATAAATATAATGTCGTTCAAAGTGAAATAATCAATGGAAAAGATGCTGCTGCTATGGAGTATGGTTCTGATGATTGGGATATTACTCTGTTTACCTGTACATACAGCGGCTTGACTCGTGTTACTGTAAGAGCAGTTTTGGCAGAATAGCATTAAAAATTAAGTGCCTATTATTCCATATAATAGAACAAAATAATAAGTTTTATTTTAAACATAAAAATTTAAATATGAAAAATCCGCTTAAAGGAAATTCTGTTTTTACATCTATGCTTTAAACAAAAAGCTTTATAAGATGTAAATAGCAGCCTAAAAGCGGATTTTTTATTTATAAAAATATTTTTTTACAAACCGGCTTCCCATTTCCAGTTGTAAAATTCAAGTTGGCTAAGGTCATATGGTGTTAGCTGGTATACACAATGATTTATCCAGTTTGAAAAAAGCAGATTCGCACTGCATCCCCATTTATAAATTGGTTCTTTATTTGGGTCATCGTCTGGGAAATAATTAAACGGTACTTGTATATCAATACCCTTTGCAACGTCACGTAGATATTCTTCTTTAAGTGTATTTCTGCCATATTCAAAGTGACCTGTTATAAAGTACTGTCTGCCATTATTATTCGCTACAATGTGAACTCCTGCATATTCTGATTCTGTAAGTATACTGAGAGATGGTACTTTTAGAATATCTTCACGTTTGATTTCTGACAGTCTGGAATGAGGTGCATAAAAAACATCATCAAAACCACGCAGCAACTGGATATTTTTCATTTCAACTTTATGTGGAAATATTCCGAATATTTTCTTTTCAAGGTCATATTTAGGTATGTCAAAATGATAATACAACCCTGCAAGTGCAGCCCAGCATATATGAAGAGTAGAAAATACATGAGTCTTTGTCCACTCCATAATTTCTTTTATTTCGTCCCAGTAATCAACATCTTTATAGTCAAGGTGTTCAACAGGAGCGCCTGTAATTATACAGCCATCGTAATAATTATCATGTATTTCATCAAATGTGTGGTAAAACATATCAAGATGACTTTTTGAAGTGTTTTTGCTTACATGACTTGCAATTTGCAGGAACTCAATATTTACTTGAATAGGTGTATTGCTGAGAAGCCTTAAAAATTGACATTCAGTTTCAATTTTTTTAGGCATGAGATTAAGTATCAGTACTCTTAAAGGACGAATATCCTGATGAGAAGCACGTATATTATCCATGACAAAAATGTTTTCCTCGGCAAGAGTCTGATACGCCGGCAGATCCGGTGAAATACAAATTGGCATAAATACCGTTCTCCTTTCAATTCATTGTTTTTTACTTGACTTTCAAGAATTTGCTTTAATTTTCCTTGCCTATAGCATTTCTTACTGCTCTAAGCTCGTCAGCAGTAAGATCACGATATGTCCCCGGTTTCATCATACCAAGCTTCAAAGGACCTATGCTTACACGTCTAAGTCTTGCTACTTCAAGACCCAGTGATTCACACATACGGCGGATTTGGCGGTTTCTGCCTTCTTTTATTGTGATAAGCAGAACTACACGGCCTGGTTCTCTTGTCTTAACAACAACATTTGCAGGAAGAGTCTTTTTCCCGTCAAGTTCAATTCCGCTTGCAAGCTGTACAAGCTGCTCTTCGGTTACATCAGGACGTACTGTTACACGGTATGTTTTACTTATATGACGGCTTGGATGCATAATATCATTTGCAAATTTGCCATCGTTTGTAAGCAGCAACAGACCTTCTGAATCCTTGTCAAGACGTCCGATAGGGTATATACGTTCTTCAATATCTTCGCCTAAAAGATCCATTATGCATTTTCTATCAAGTTCATCTGATGTAGTTGTAACATAACCTCTTGGTTTATACATCATTATGTAGCGTAAGCTTTTCTTTTTAGGAAAATATATACGTTCTCCGCTGACTGTGATAATATCATGATATGATGCCTTGTCACCGAGCTTTACAGGGTGACCGTTAAGTTTTATTTTTCCTGCTGATATAAGAGCCTCAGCTTTTCTTCTTGAACAGTAGCCGGCATCTGCCAGCAGTTTTTGAATTCTAATCTTTTCCAAAATATACTCCTTCTATTTTTTATATTATTTATTATTTAATAGAAAAACTCTTTGAGTTTCTCTGATATTTTTTCAAATATATTTTTGTTTTTGCTGTTATCCTCTAAATAATCAGCACCGCAGACTGTAAAAAGCGGTTGTCTTGCAACTTCAAATTCACCGCAGTAATGCACAAGATAACCGGCAATGCTATCAGGCTGTACGGGTGCATAAAGCATAGGTGCAGCCTCAACTTCCCATCTTACATCAGTATCAGTTGTTTGTTTGGAATTGTATGAGGAATATGTTATCTCCTCTTTTGCGTATAGAGGAACTGATATAACATCACTTCCTGCTACAGGCAGCTTTATATCAGACGGAATATCAGCTTTTTTTACAGTGATATTTGAAAATGCAAGGTCATATAAATTTGAATGGTCATTCCAATCATTCTTGTCATTTAAGGTGACACATATTAAAGTCACGCCGTTTCTTTTACAAGCTGAAACAAGGCATCTTCCGGCTTCATCTGTAAAACCTGTTTTTACTCCTATAACACCTTCGCAGTTTTTTAGAAGCTTATTTGTATTTGTAAGCCACCTGTCAAACGGTGGATTTCCAAATGTTACTTTAGCACTTTGACAGCTGCAAATCTCACGGAAGTCTTTATTTTTCAAAGCTTCCGCTGTTAGAATGCCCATATCATATGCAGTAGAATAATGATTTTCATCATGAAGACCTGATGGTGTTACAAAATGAGTGTTTTGCATACCGATTTCTTCAGCACGTTTATTCATTAAAACGGCAAACTCTGAATAGCTTCCGGAAATGCGGACTGCTGTTGCGCCAGCTGCATCATTGCCAGAGGGCAGCAGCATACCATAGCATAAAGCACGTTTAGTGACAGTGTCACCTTCCACAAGTCCCATAGAAGAGCCTTCTACACGTATTGCGTCAGAGTCAACAGTAAATTCGCTGTCAAGGTCACCGCTTTCAAGACAAAGCAGGGTAGACATGATTTTTGTAGTGCTTGCCATAGGCAGCTGCATATTTGAATTTGCTTCGTAAATAACACTGCGAGTTGCCGCATCCATTACTACATATGCAGCAGCAGAGATTTCAAGTTCAGCCGGAAAGGCTGCATCACACGGTATAGAAATTTTAAAACATAAAACAAAAGCAGCAATAAAACAAATAATAAATCTTTTCATAATCACATAAACCTCCACAGAAATTCTATGTGAAAATATATGAGATACATAAAGATTATATTACTGTATTATAAGAACAAGTTCTTATTCTATTTAGTGTCAACACACCCTAATTGCTTTACTTGCTGTTTTCACTATTTTCTGATTTTTCGGCAGACTTTGCCGACTTATTTGCTTTATGATCATTGATCATATCTGAGATCTTATCCATAAGTTCCGGCATAGTGCGAATAATATTACTTATTTTATCATCTGATACAGAAATAGGCATAAGACGAACATCGCCGTCTTTATTTATAACAAGAAAAGCTATTGGTTGAACCGTTACACCAGCACCAGCACCACCGCCAAAAAGCTCCTTTGGATTCTGTTTTGCAGGCAGGTCAGAACCTCCTGATGCAAAGCCATAAGAAACCTTTGATACAGGAATAATAGTTGTATCTCCGGCAACTATCGGGTCACCAATAATTGTTTTTACGTCACCCATTTCACGAATTTTATCAATTGTAATACCCATCATCTGACTGATTTTGTTGTTTTCATTTTGAATTGGCATTTATATGTTCCTCCTTTATATTTTTTGACCTTTGGTCGTTTGGTTTATTATTTTGATTTATATTTTCAGCCTGTTGTTTATGCATCATTTCCAATAGATACGTCCACGCAAGGCTGAAACCAGCCGCCAAAACAGCGGCCGGACTTATTTTAGCACGAAATTTAATTGTATATAAAGTCTTTTCCATACTAAATCTTGGAAGGATTTCTATACGGTCAGATTTTATTATAAAAAATGACTGGAAAAAAGCAAGTAAGTTTGAAACTGCAGCGCATATTTTTCCATAGCACATTCATAGGCATCAAATTTTCCTACTTTTATGTCAATATAAAGTTTGCTTATTCGTATTCCTTTGAAAAGACGACGCAAACCTTTTTTTACCGGAGCAAGCAAAGAATGAATAAGCTGGAACATTTCTTTTAAAGAGCGTTTTTCTTTTTCTTCTTTTTTGTTTTTAACTGCTTTGCCTTTTTTTGCTTTTTTAGCAGCTTTAGCAGCTTTTTTTTGCTCTTTTTTCTGCTTTTTAATAGCCTTTTTCTTCTCTTCTTTTTCTATTTCTTCCGGAGTTTTCTCTTTTTTTTCTTTTGATGTGTCAAATATTGTAAAGCCACAGTATGATATGCGTACTAATACCTTTTCTTTTTCATATCGGAAGTCAAAAGCTGCTGGCATGAATAATATAAAAAGAATAATTGCTAAAATGCACAGTAATATTATTCGCAATGTCATAGGCAGTTTTCTCCTTCCAATAGGTATTATTGCTTATTTTATGCAAGTCATTCCTTTTCTTCCGATTTTTTTTCAGAATTATTATCTTCATGCATGCCAAGCACCGGCAGCGGCGGTAGATCACCAAGCGAGCTAAGTTCAAAGCATCGCAGGAAGTTATCTGTTGTCTTATATGCAATGGGCTTTCCCGGTATTTCAAGACGGCCGGCTTCTTCAAGCAGTTCACGTTCTACAAGATTATTTACTACAGAACTGCTGTCTATTCCACGGACGTGTTCGATAAAGCTTTTTGTAACAGGTTGATTGTAAGCTACAATTGTTAGAACTTCCATAGCGGCATTTGAAAGCGGTGTGGACTTTTTATTTTCCATAGCAGCTTGAATATATGGTGCAAATTTTTTTTGAGTGCAAAGCTGCCAGCTGTTTCCTAAATGTTTTACTAAAAGGGCACTGCCAGCACTTTCATAGCGTTCATTAAGGTTTTCCATAATATCAGGCAGTTCCTTAATATCTGAGTTTAAGGCTTCTGCCAATCGTTCTGAAGGCACAGGTTCACCACAAGCAAAAAGTACTGCTTCTGCAATAGATGCCATCTTTATTGTGCGTGTATGTTCCATGTTTCCTCCTCTTCATATGTTAATGGTGAATCATCTTTGTAATACTGTTTGTTTTTGCGATAGAGATAAGTATTATCATCACTTATGTATATTTTGCCGTGTTTTGTAAGTTCAAGTACCGCTAAGAATAAAGCTACCCTTGAACTTCTGTCACGTATCTCAGCATACATAGCGTCAAGATAGACGTGTTCATTTTTATGCAGGCTTCTGAGTACATAAATTACCTTTGACATAACTGAAACAAAGCTTCTGTTTACAACAGCCTGCAGCTTGTCTGTAGGCTTTTTCTCCTTCTCTATAAGCTTTTTACCCATTGATATGAAAGCATTGTACAACTCATCAGGAGCGTGTTTTCTTTCATATTTTGAAGGAATATTTATTTTCATAGGCTTTCGAACGAATATCTTATCACCGGCATAACGCTTTTTTAAAATATCAGATGCCTGCTTGCAAAGTGCATATTCAATAAGTGCTCCTTGCAAAGCTTCCTTTTCCTTTTCAGCATCGTTTGGCTTTGGCAGCAGAGAAACTGTTTTGATTAGAATAAGCCTTGCTGCCATTTCTAAAAATTCACCGGCAAGTTCCAAATTGTAATCTCTAGCCTGTTCAAGGTATATCAGATACTGTTCAAGCAGACTTGATATTTCTATATCATATATATTAAGTTTATGTTTTGATATAAGGTTCAAAAGCAGATCCATAGGACCTTCAAAGACTTCAAGCTTAAATGAAATTTTTTCCATTAACCTTTACCCTAAAATAGCATTCATTAGAATTTCGATCCAATCAGTAAGGAAGTAGAAAAGATGAAAGATCTTATTGCCTGCCCATGAAAGTGGAATATTAAGTGCAGGTGATACGATCAGAACTAAAAATACAATAGAAATAACCATACGATTACGCTGTATCCACATAACTGCACGTGTAGGCAAAAACTGTATCAAAACATTTGAACCGTCAAGAGGAGGTACAGGTATGAGATTGAATACAGCAAGACCTATATTAACTGAAACAAAACAATTAAAAACAGTTGCTATGCCTGACAGTGTATTGTAAAGTACAATATTACCTGCCGGAATTGGAATACAGTACAGTACACGAAGAACTATAAGTGAAGCAAGTGCTGCCAAAAGATTAGAAATAGGACCGGCAAGGGAAGTCCAGATTATACCCTTTCTTGGATTTCTCATAGCGTTTGGATTTATAGGCACAGGTTTTGCCCAGCCAAATCCAGTAAGCAAAAGCAAAACAGCACCCACAGGGTCGATATGAGTAAATGGATTTAGAGAAAGTCTTCCTGAGCTTTCGGCGGTGTAGTCACCGAATTTTTTAGCAATGAATGCGTGTGCAAATTCATGAAGCGGCAATATTAGGAGTATGACAATTATTCTTGCCACGATTGTAAACAAATCAAGATGAAGAAAATTCATTTTTTTACCTCTCAATACAATAGTTATTCTTTATATTATACAACATATTAGAATAAATTTCAAGAGGAA
>CALESG010000096.1 GCA_937907215.1 uncultured Ruminococcus sp. | reverse complement strand
TAAAAACAATATAAAAAAATTTAGTATTTTTTTTTGAATACCTCTTTGCATTTTATTTAAAATATGGTATAATAAAGAAAATGGGTTTTTATGCCTGTTTACGTTGATCATAAGAAAGGAAGAAGCTTATTATGCGAATAAGACATAAGCCATGGGCTAAACCTGAACTGGAAGCTTGTCCATTTTATATATGCGATCCAAAGGAACAAAAAGGACATTGGAATGAAATCTTTTCAAAAAAGCAGCCTCTTCGACTTGAACTTGGTTGTGGTAAAGGCGGTTTTATATCTCAGGAAGCATCTGTTCATCAGGAATATAATTACATAGCTATAGACATAAAGAATGAAATGCTCGTTCTTGCTAAACGCAAGCTTGAAGCAGCATACGCTGATAGAAATATTGATCTTGATAACATACGTTTATTTATCTGTAATTTAATGCTTTTTTCAGAATGCTTCTCCAGCGATGACAGGATAGATAGAATATATATAAATTTTTGCAATCCATGGCCACGTCCAAAGCATAATAAGAGAAGACTTACACATATAAGACAGCTTTCACAGTATAAGCAAGTGCTTGATGGTGAGATATGGTTTAAAACGGACGATGATCTTTTGTTTGAAGATTCGCTAAATTATTTTGAAGAAGCAGGTTTTGAGGTTGTATTTAAAACATACGATCTTCATAAAGAAACCGGAATTGAAAGCTTTATGACTGAACATGAGAAAATGTTCGATGAAATGGGAAAAAATATTAAATTTCTTATTGCAAGACCGATTATAAATTCGTAAGAAAGGACTATCAAAGCATGGCATATAATGAAAGAAATTCAAAATCAAAGCATATTTCTATGGAAATAGTTGCAGATGGTATGCAGGCTAATGAAAATCCAGCTGCATGGTATAGGGGACTTGGTTGTATAACAGCTAATAATTCATCAAGATTATTGCTTGACTATAAATATGAGCATCCCAGAGAATATGAAGAAATGATGCGTTTGTTGTTCCAAAAGGATTATGGCGTTTGTTTGCGTCATATTAAAATAGAACTTGGTTCAGATGTAAATTCTTCTTCAGGTACAGAGCCGTCTACTAAACGTTCTATGGAAGAACCAGCTGATGTTACAAAAGGTGCAGGATTTCAATTTGCTGCTGATGCGAAAGCAATAAATCCGGATATTACTCTTGACCTTTTGCGTTGGGGTGAACCGGCTTGGGTAACACGTGCTTTTTCATTCAGCCAACAGCAAGGATTTGAGGCACGTTATTCATGGTATCGAGATACTCTTATTGAAGCTTATCGTGTATATGGTTTGAAATTTGATTTTATAAGTGCTGATTCTAATGAAACTGATACAGCTGATGAAACATGGATATTATATCTTAAGGGCAGACTTGATATGGAAAAGGACGCTCCATATGATTTTCAGAAGATAAAACTTGTTGCGTCAGATGAAGTAGGAACACGTAATATTGCAGCTCAGATGGTAGAGAATTTTAAGCTTAGAAATGCTGTAGACGTTATAGGACTGCATTATAATACATATGGCGATTCTTATACTAATCTTTTAAATGAAGCGTACGGTAAAGAAATTTGGTATAGTGAAGGTATAGCTCCATGTAATCTTTCTCATCTTACAGTTCAAGCTGATGGTTGTGGCATTTCTGGAAAAGATGGTGCTATTGACGTTGCCAATCGTATAATAAACAGCTATTATAACGGCAAGATGTGTATGTATGAATTTTTGCCTGCTATTGCTGCGTATTATGATGGTTCATGCAATTCACCAAAGCATCTTATTTGTGCAAATGAACCATGGTCTGGAAATTACCGTTTGGACAGCGGCTTCTGGATGGCTATGCATTGGGGACGCTTTTCACCAAAGGGCTGGATGTTTGTAAACGGTGCTTGTTATGGTGACGGTGAAGAAAATCATTATATTGCCAATACAAGCAATAATTTTATGACACTTGTATCTCCTGACCGCAGTGAGATGACTATGCATTTTACAAATGAGGATACAGAACCACGTATATATTCTGTCCTTGTAAAAGATATGGCGTTTGATAATAAAATACTTTCGACAGTAATTACTACAGGACCTAAGCCGGGTCAGAAATATGATGCCAATTGGTTCGTTCGTGGCAAGGCTATACGTCCGAGCCATCGTGCAGGTGAAACATATTTGATAAAAGTACCGCCGCAGTCTATTATGACAGTAACTACTCTTGATACTGAATGGGTGGCAGGTACAGAAACTTTCCAAAAAGATCCACCTAAATCTGAACGATTAGCACTTCCTTATACAGATACTTTTCATTATAAATCAGAAGAGTTGATGATACGTGGCTGTTCACCAAGATATACAACAGATCAAGGTGGTGCGTTTGAACTTGTACATTCAGATCAAGATGGCGATATAGTTTGCCAGCGTATTACTAAGAATAATATCCCTACAAATTGGCGTTTCAGAGGAACTCCGGAACCAATAACATCTTTAGGCGATGACCGTTGGAGGAGTTATAGTGCTGAGATAGATGTTCGTCTTGACAATAAGAATCCTGATAATTATGTGGGTTTGGGAATAAGATATAATTCTGCCGTGAGCTGTGAGTTGACATCACGTTGCGGTTATAGTGCGATTGTGTATGCAAACGGTACATGGAAGCTTCTTGATATGGATTCTGTCGCAGCAGAAGGCAGACTTAAGCGGATTCCTGATATACATTGGCATAGACTTAAACTTCTTGTTTTAGGAGATTCTATTTTATTTTTTATTGATGGCAGTATGATCGCAAGTTATCGTCCGCAGTGTATGGTAAATTCCGGTCGTATAAGCTTGCTCAGTGCATATGAGATGAATACTTTTAAGAATTTGTCAGTTGAACCTATGCCTATTCTTCCGCTCTATGTTCGCCGTTGTGATTGTTTTGCAGAAGGAATATTTTATAATGAATATTGGGAAGTATGTACATCAGAAAAATATACATTTTATAATCGTACTTCTATGAAAGCATTGGAAAATGCGGCATTTTCCTGTAAGTTTACAGGTACAGGAATTTCTGTTATTGGTACTGCCAAGGACGCTATTTTTAATGTTGTTATTGATGATGAGATTGTATATGATGAGTACTTTGTGTCTTATTGCGGTCCACGTCAAGCTTGTTTTATAATAGAACAGTTATCTCCTGGTGAGCATACTATATATGTAAATATTATTAGCGGTGAGTTTAAGCTTGATGTTTTGGAAATTCCTGACAATCATGTAATGATGCCGGATATTCTTGTGGTAACGCCGTCTGCACTTGCTGCTGCTGAAAAACGTGAAGAAGAACTTTATCAGAAACGACTTGCACAGCATCAGGCTGCATTAGAAGCTGCACGTACATTAGAGCAAGCCGTTGAATCTTTAGCAGACGAAGAATATGTTGTTGAAGAGGAAAGTATTACCGAAGAAAATAATGACGAAATAGCATCTGATGAAAATACAGAATCTGAAATAATACCGAAAGCAGAAAATGAGGATGTTGAAGAAACAGTAAAAGAAAATAATGATGAGATCATTCCGGAATTTGAATCTTTAATAACTCCGGTGCTTAATGAAAAAGAAGCAGAGGCTATTGAACGTGAACAATCTAAATTAAATGAAAATGATTCATCATTTGTTGAATCAGATGTTGATGCCGAAACAGTTACATCAAATGAAACAACAGCAGATGCGATATATAAAAGCATTACGCAGATCATGAGCAATGACAATTCAGCCGGTAAGCCTATACCTTTGCCGCCTGAAAAAAATGAGCCGCTTAAGCGGGCAATAATTGAATCGGAAGATCCACCATCATTTAGACCGGATTTTAATATTGATATAGATATTTAAGTTTTATAATAATATAAAACGAGCAAGTATAGTTGATTATTTACAACTGCTTGCTCGTTTTTATTATTTTTATTAAAAAAATCTTATTCCTTAGGAATTATTATTGCTGCTGTTTTGTATATGCTTTCTTCTGGAACGATTCCTCTTACTGCTGAAAGCGGGTAGATATTTGAATGAGGACATATAATAGTTCCGGGATTCAGAACACTGTTGCATCCTACTTCTACACAGTCGCCTAACATAGCTCCCATTTTCTTAAGACCTGTTTCAATGATTTCTTCTTCATTGTGAATAACAACAAGTGTCTTGTCGGATTTTACATTTGATGTTATAGAACCTGCACCCATATGTGATTTATAACCAAGAATACTGTCACCAACGTAGTTGTAGTGTGGTGTTTGAACATTGTCAAAAAGTATTACATTTTTAAGTTCTACTGAATTTCCAACAACGCAGTTTTCTCCTACAAGTGCGCTTCCTCTTATAAATGCACCATGACGCACTTCTGTATATGCACCTATAATACATGGTGCTCCAATGTATGCAGTAGGGAATATAGTGGCTTTTTTATGTATCCATATGTCTTGTGCAGGATTGTCGTATTCATCTGGTGAAAGTGTTTTGCCAAGTTCTATTATCATATCGCTTATTCCGGCAAGTGCTTCCCAAGGGTATGTGAATTTTTTCAAATAATCTGCGGCAATAGTATGTTCAAGTGAATACATAGCCGATATTGTAATATCTTTCATATAAAGCTCCTTATCATATGATATACCGATATTTTCGGTGTAATTTTTTTATTATATAATACCACATTTTTTCGAATTTGTCAAGCATGTATGAACAAAGAAAAAATCACAGACCAATAAGTCTGTGATTTTTTCTTTGTTGTGAAAGGGAAAAATCTATGAAAATATGATAAAATCGTGTAATGATTAGTCAAGATGCCAAATATCTCTATTATATTCAGCAATAGTTCTGTCTGAAGAGAAATAACCTGCTTGGCTAATGTTTATGAGCATTTTTTTAGCCCATGTTAATCTGTCTTCATAGTCTTTGAATGCCATATCTTTCTTTTCAATATAGTCATCAAAATCAGGGAATGTCATAAACCAGTCTTTGTTTATGAGTTCTTTCTGTAATCTTGTTAAATGTTCTTCACTT
>CALESG010000095.1 GCA_937907215.1 uncultured Ruminococcus sp. | reverse complement strand
AACAATGCTTACTGCAAGTATGGATACAAACGATTTCTTTACAGAAGCTCATGCTAAGCTTCGTCCTGTTGAATCTCCTACAGCCGGCGTATTCCTTTCAGGTGTATGTCAAGGTCCAAAGGATATTCCGGAAACTGTTGCACAGGCAGGTGCTGCTGCATCTAAGGTGATCGGTCTGCTTGCTAAGGATAAGCTTTCATGTAATCCTTGCGTAGCTCATTCTAATGAAACTATGTGTAATGGCTGTTCAACTTGTGCAAATGTTTGCCCATACGGTGCTATTACATATGAGGATAAGGATTTCAGCCGCAGAAAGGACGGTTCAATGATTCGTCGTGTGGCTGTGGTTAATGAAGCTGTTTGTCAGGGCTGCGGTGCTTGTACTGTTGCCTGTCCATCAGGTGCAATGGATCTCAAGGGCTTCTCAACCGGTCAGATTATGGCGGAGGTAGACGCAATATGCAAGTAAATAATGAATTCAAACCTAAAATCGTTGCATTTTGCTGCAACTGGTGTTCATATGCAGGTGCTGACCTTGCCGGTACAAACCGTGCAAACTATCCGGCTGATGTAAAAATCATTCGTGTACCATGCTCCTGCCGTGTAAATCCGATGTTTATACTGCGTGCCTTTCAGAGAGGTGCAGACGGCGTAATTCTTTGCGGCTGCCACCCGGGTGATTGTCATTATACAACAGGTAATTACTATGCACGCAGAAGAATGACAATGCTTTTCTCTATGCTCAATTATCTTGGTATTGAGAAAGAGCGTACCCGTGTTGAATGGGTATCCGCTGCGGAAGGTGCTAAGTTTGCTGCAACTATGAATGAGTTTGTAGAAACTATCACCAAACTCGGCGAGAACAAGAGATTGGAGGACCTGAGATGCAAGAAGTAATGGTAAAAAGAGCCTCCGAGCTTATGGCTGACGGTACTGTTGTAAGAGTTCTTGGCTGGAAGAACGGTGAATTTGCTTATGATCCAACTCCGGCTGTATTTGAATCTTCCGAGGCACTTAGTACATTTGTATATAATGATTTTTGTTCAAGCAATCTCTCAAAGTATCTGATTGCTCTTTCTAAAAAAGACGGCAAGACTTTGGTTTTCTTAAAGCCGTGTGATTCTTATAGTTTCAATCAGCTTCTTACCGAACATCGCATTGACCGTGAAAGGGTTTACATAATCGGTATTGAATGCAGCGGTAAAGTTGATGAAGCTAAGCTTAGAGAAGCCGGCTGCGAAGGTATCCTTGGCATAAAGAGTGAGGGTGACAATGTTGTAGTTGAAACTCTCTATGGTGATAAGACTTTTGCAAAGGCTGATTGTTTAAGCGAAAGATGCACAACTTGTAAGAGCCGTAAAGTCGTTGCTTATGATGAAATGATCGGTGAAAATGGCGAAGTTAATTCCGAGTGCGGAAGATTCGACCAGGTTGCAGAGCTTGAAGCTATGACTCCGGATGAACGTTATGAATTCTGGAGAGGTGAGCTTTCACGTTGTATCAGATGCAATGCCTGCCGTAATATCTGTCCGGCTTGCAGCTGCGAAAAGTGCGTATTTGATAATCCTAATTCAGGTATCGCTCAAAAGGCTGCTGCTGATTCATTTGAAGAAAATATGTTCCATATCATCCGTGCATTCCACGTTGCAGGCAGATGTACTGACTGCGGTGAGTGTTCAAGAGTATGTCCTCAGCATATTCCGCTGCATCTCCTGAACAGAAAGTTCATCAAGGATATGAACGAATGTTACGGTGAATATCAAGCAGGTGAAGAGGCTGGAAGCCGTGCTCCTTTGGTAAGCTTTACACAGGAAGACTGCGAGCCAAGTATTGTATATGAAAGAGAGGCGAGCAAGTAATGAAAAAGATTTCAATTGATAAGATGAATGAACTTTTTGCTGCAATTGCCGCTTCAAAGGCTCTTTATATGCCGGTTTGTGACGGTAAAAAAGGTGCAAAGTATGCTAAGTGGTCTGAGGGTACAGAATATTCACAGGCTGCAAATACTTCACGCAGTGCAAAGGATTTCTTCTTCCCACAGGTAGAAGATATGGCATCATTCAATGTAAACGGCAAGGAAATTGAAGTTATTGACACAAGAGAAGAGTGCGAAGATTTTGTAGTATTCGGCGTTCGTGCTTGTGATGCAAAGAGCTTTGATATTCTTGACAGTGTATATCTTGTTGATCCAGTAGACAGCTATTATGCAAACAGACGTGAACATGGTATTATTATGACAATGGCTTGCAACAAGCCTACTGATACTTGTTTCTGTTCTACATTTGGCATTGACGCTGCAAATCCTATGGGTGATGTTTCATGCTGGATGAATGACAATGAGCTTTTCCTTTCAGCTAATACAGAAAAGGGTCAGGCTTTGCTTGATTCTATCAGTATTCTTGAAGAGGCTGATGATAATGCAGCAGATGATATAAAGGCATCTATCAAGACTATTCTTGATAAGCTTCCTCTTGCAGGTCTTTCTGCTGACGGCATGAAGGAAAAGACTCTTATGGAAGTGTTCAACTCTGATAAGTGGGCAGAACTTTCTGAGTCTTGTCTGGGCTGCGGTACTTGTACATTTGTATGCCCTACCTGTCAGTGCTATGATATTCGTGACTATGATACAGGTCATGGTGTTATGCGTTATCGCTGCTGGGACAGCTGTATGTATTCTGATTTCACACTTTGTGCTCATGGCAACACAAGAACAACTCAGCTTCAGCGTTTCCGTCAGAGATTTATGCATAAGCTTGTATATTATCCGGAGAATAACGGCGGCGTATTCGGCTGTGTAGGCTGCGGTCGCTGCCTTAGAAGCTGCCCTATCTCCATGAACATCGTTAAAGTTATGAAGACATTGGAGGGCTAATAATGAGGGAAGAAACTTTAATTCCGAAGGTTGGTGTCGTAACTGACATCAGACAGGATACACCTGACGTTAAGACTTTCCGTGTAGTCGGACTTGACGGCAAAAAGGTATTTGAGCATATTCCGGGACAGTGTGCAATGCTCTCCGTTCCGGGTGTCGGCGAAGGTATGTTCTCCATTACATCTTCTCCGACAAATACTGAATTTATGGAATTCAGCATTAAGAAGTGTGGTTGTCTGACAAGCTGGCTTCATATGATGGAAGTAGGTCAGCAGATCACTATCCGTGGACCATACGGCAACGGTTTTCCGGTTGAAAGCGCACTAAAGGGCAAAGATCTGCTCTTTATTGCCGGCGGTATCGGTCTTGCTCCGCTGCGTTCTGTAATTAACTATGTACGTGATAAAAAAGATAATTATGGTTCTGTACATATTATTTATGGTTCACGTTCTATGGACGATCTTGTTGATTATAAGGAAATCATTGACGAGTGGTGCAATGACCCAAGTGTAAAAGTTGACCTTACTATCGACCGTCCTCAAGAAGGCTGGGATGGCCATGTAGGATTTATCCCAAGTTTTGTTGAAGAACTTAGTCCTGATCTTTCAAGAACTGTACTTATATGCGGACCTCCTATTATGATCAAGTTTACTCTTGACGGACTTAAAAAGCTTGGATTCCAGGAATCTCAGGTTTATACAACAATGGAGCTTCGTATGAAGTGTGCTATCGGTAAGTGCGGACGCTGCAATATCGGTAATAAGTATGTCTGCAAGGACGGACCTGTATTCCGATTTGATCAGCTGGCTGAACTTCCAGACGAATATTAATGGTAAAGGAGAATTATCATGGAACAGATGGTTAATGTTTTCATCATGGGTAAGAAGTATGAGGTACCTGCTTCTCTCACCATTATGAAGGCTTTTGAATATGCCGGTTATAAACTGGTAAGAGGCTGTGGCTGCCGTAATGGTTTCTGCGGTGCTTGTGCTACTGTTTACAGAGTACCAGGTGACAGAGAACTCAAGGTATGTCTGGCTTGTTCTACAAAGGTTGAAGAAGGTATGACTCTCACACAGCTGCCTTTCTATCCTCTTATTAAGGAAATTTATGACATCGAAGAAGTAAAGCCTACAGAACAGGTTATGATGCAGCTCTATCCTGAAATATATTCATGTATCGGCTGTAATTCTTGTACAAATGCCTGCACACAGGGTCTTAATGTTATGCAGTATATTGCATATGCTCAGAGAGGCGAATATGAAAAGTGTGCTGAGGAATCATTTGACTGTGTAATGTGCGGCTGCTGCTCAACACGTTGTCCTGCCGGAATTTCACATCCACAGGTTGCTATGCTTGCAAGACGTCTTAATGGTAAGTACATAGCTCCGGAGTGCAAGCATCTTAACGAGCGTGTAGAAGAAATCGCAAATGGTCAGTGTGAAGACGCTATCAGAGCAATGATGGCTCTTGATGACACTGCTGTACGTGAAAAGTACAACACACGTGATATTGAGAAGTAAGGAGGAAGCTCATAAATGTATACACAGGAAATGCTTGAATCCATAAAGAAAGTTGAAGCTGCAAGAGAAGCAAATGCAGCTATGGAACCAAGAAGAATGACAGCTGAAGAGAAGGACGAGCTTCTCAAAACATATCATCCAGACTACCGTAAAGACCAGTTCGGTACTATCGAGATCGGTCCTAACAAGGGCGAAGCTGCTCCACTGGAGCTTATAAATATTCTTGAAGGCAAGAGCAGCCTTTTAGGCAATAAGCCTGATCTTTCATGTCCTGATTATGAAACAGATGTTCTCATTATCGGCGGCGGCGGTGCTGGTTGCAGCGCTGCTATCGAAGCTGATAATGCAGGTCAGAAGGTTATGATCGTTACAAAGCTCAGAGTCGGCGATGCTAATACAATGATGGCTGAAGGCGGCATTCAGGCAGCTGATAAGCCAAACGACAGCCCTGCACAGCACTTCCTTGACGCATTCGGCGGCGGTCACTTTGCTGCTAAGAAGGAGCTTGTATACAAGCTTGTAACTGATGCACCTTATTGCATTAAGTGGCTGAGTGAACTTGGTGTTGAATTTGATAAGACAGCTGACGGCGATATGGTAACTACTCACGGCGGCGGTACTTCCAGAAAGAGAATGCACGCTGCAAAGGACTATTCCGGTGCTGAGATAATGAGAACTCTCCGTGATGAAGTTCTCAACCGTAAGATTCCGGTTGTAGATTTCACATCTGCAATTGAGCTTATCAAGGATGACAAGGGTCAGTGTGCCGGTGCTGTTCTTAAGAACATGGAAACTGGTGAAATTCTGATTGCCAAGGCAAAGACAACTATCATTGCTACAGGTGGTGCAGGAAGAATGCACTATCAGGGATTCCCAACATCTAACCACTACGGTGCAACAGCAGACGGTCTTGTTCTTGCATACAGAGCAGGTGCTAAGCTTCTGTATCAGGATACACTCCAGTATCATCCAACAGGTGCAGCATTCCCAGAACAAATTTTCGGTGCTCTTGTAACTGAAAAGGTTCGTTCACTGGGTGCTAAGCTTGTAAATGTAAACGGTGAAGTATTCATGCACCCTCTGGAAACACGTGACGTTGCAGCTGCCTCTATCATTCGTGAGTGCAAGAGAGGCAACGAAGTTAAGACTCCGGAAGGTCAGGGTGTATGGCTTGACACACCTATGATCGAACTCAAGAATGGTGAAGGTACTATCGAAAAGAGAATTCCTGCTATGATGAGAATGTTCGGCAAGTATGGCATTGATATTCGTAAGCAGCCTATCATTGTATATCCTACACTGCACTATCAGAACGGCGGTGTTGATGTAGATGCTACAAGTGAAACTTGCATACCAAACCTGTTTGTTGCAGGCGAGGCTGCTGGCGGCGTACACGGCAGAAACAGACTTATGGGCAACTCACTGCTTGACGTTATCGTATTCGGCAGAAATGCCGGTATTTATGCAGCTAAGAAGGCAGCAGGTGTAACAGTTGGCGAGATGAATCTTGACCATATTGATGAATTTGAAAAGATGAAGGAAGAAGCCGGCATTAAGAATGACAATGTTTCTCCAATTCTTCTGCCTGATTATACACGCAAGGCATAATGAATATATTAAAGCAGAATAAGCTTTAATAATAATATAAAAGGCTGTCACTATAAAAAGTGACAGCCTTTTTGTTGTTTTTATTAACCTTTCAGGGACGGTAATTTCTTTGCTTTTTAATAACTTTTTTCATAAGGAAGCTGTGCGGCTTATCCTATGAACAAAAAGTTTTAAAGCTTAATCTCCATCTCATTTTTCATTTCTCTTACGTACTTGCCTACAGCTTCTGCTGCATTCTTAGGATCTTTCTCAATTATCTTGATAATCGCAGATCCTACAATAGCACCGTCTGAAAGTGACGCCATTTTTTGTGCCTGAGCAGGAGTTGATATTCCAAATCCTACTGCACACGGCACATCTGTATTTTCACGTATTACTTTTACAATTGAACCAATATCAGTTGTTATCTCACTTCTTGTACCTGTAACTCCAAGACTGGATACAACATAAATAAATCCCTTTGCATTTTTTGCTATAGTTGCAATTCTTTTATCGGATGTTGGTGCGATGAGTGATATTAAGTCTACGCCGTATTTATCACAAGTTGGCTCAAATTCGTCTTTTTCCTCAAATGGAAGTTCAGGAATAATTATTCCGTCAATGCCTATTTCACAGCAAGTTTTTATAAACTTTTCTGTACCATATGAGAATACAACATTTGCATATGTCATAAACACAAGCGGGATTTTAACATCACGGCGAAGCTCTCTTACAAAGTCAAAGATTTTATCAGTAGTAACACCGCCAGCCAAGGCACAGATATTTGCTTTTTGAATTACCGGACCTTCAGCCGTAGGGTCTGAAAAAGGTATGCCGAGTTCTATAATATCAGCTCCGTTTTCTACAGCTGCACGTACAACTTTCCCGGTGGTTTCAAGATCGGGATAACCACAGGTTATAAATGGTATAAATGCTTTTCCGTTTTCAAATGCTTTTCTTATATTACTCATATATTTCCACTCCTCTGTATCTTGCTATAGCAGCACAGTCCTTATCGCCTCTGCCGGAAATTGTTATTACTATAATTTTATCTTTATCCATCTGCGGAGCTATTTTCATAGCATGAGCTACAGCATGGGCAGATTCGATCGCCGGAATAATGCCTTCTGTTCTAGAGAGAAATTCAAAGGCGTTTACTGCTTCATCATCTGTTACCGGAACATATTCTGCTCTGCCAATGTCATGGAGATATGCGTGTTCAGGACCTATACCCGGGTAGTCAAGACCTGCCGAAATAGAGTAAACCGGTGCTATCTGACCGAATTTATCTTGACAGAAATATGATTTCATTCCGTGGAATATTCCCAATCTGCCTGTATTCACTGTTGCAGCTGTTTCAAATGTATCAATTCCTCTTCCGGCAGCTTCACAGCCTATAAGCCTTACATCTTTATCTTCAATGAAATTATAAAAACTTCCCATTGCATTTGAACCGCCGCCTACACAAGCGATTACAGCATCGGGCAGACGATTTTCTTTTTCAAGAATCTGAGCTTTTATCTCTTTGGAAATAACTGACTGGAAATCACGTACAATAGTAGGGAAAGGGTGAGGACCCATAACTGAGCCTAAACAGTAGTGAGTATCCTCAATGCGTGATGTCCACTCTCTCATAGCCTCTGAAACAGCATCTTTAAGCGTTGCGGTGCCTGATTTTACCGGTACTACTTTTGCACCCAAAAGCTCCATTCTGTAAACATTCAGAGCTTGACGTTTTGTGTCTTCTTCGCCCATAAATACAACGCATTCCATATTCATAAGAGCTGCTGCCGTAGCGGTTGCAACACCATGCTGACCTGCACCTGTTTCAGCGATAAGGCGTGTTTTGCCCATTTTCTTTGCAAGCAGTGCCTGACCTAAAACATTATTTATTTTATGAGAGCCTGTATGATTTAGATCTTCACGTTTCAGATAAATTTTGGCACCGCCAAGAGTTTTAGTTAATTTTTCTGCATAATAAAGTCTTGATGGTCTGCTGGCATATTCATTGAAAAGCTCTGTAAGTTCTCTGTTAAATTCAGGGTCATTTTTGTAAAAATTATAAGCTTCTTCAAGCTCTATAACAGCGTTCATAAGTGTTTCAGGAATATATTGTCCGCCGTGAACGCCGAATCTTCCTTTTTTATTGCTCATTATTTTTATCCGCCTTTCTAACAGCTTCTATAAACGCTGTCATTTTATCTTTATCTTTAAATTCATTTGTTTCCAGTGAGGAGCTTGCGTCCACTCCGAATGGATGGAGCAGCTCTATTGCAGAGTCAACATTTTGCGGAGTAAGACCTCCGGCAAGGAAATATTGTCTATTTATATTATTGATGAGTGAATGGTCAAATAGTTTTCCCGAGCCTTCACCGGAATCAAGAAGAACTATATCTGCCAGACTTTTATTTGCAAGCTCAATATCATTTTGAGTTTTGATTTTAAAAGCTTTTATAATAATGCAGTCAGAATGTTTTCTAAGTTCAGATATATAATCATTATCCTCATTTCCATGAAGCTGAACAGCATCTATAATTTTGCTTTTTATCAAAGACAGAATAGTATCTATTTTTTCATCCACAAAAACTCCAACAGGAGTTACTTCGCTTTTTAGTTTTTGTCTAAGAATATATGCATTTTCAGGAGCTATATAACGCTTGCTTTTTTTATAAAATACAAAGCCTATATAATCAGGCATAAGTTCATTTACAAAGCCTATATCTTCCATTCTTCGCAAACCGCAAAGTTTTATTTTAGTCATATTTCACCCCGAAGTTCCAAGAGCTTTTGCGTCTTATCTTCTGCCCGCATAAGAGTTTCACCAATGAGAACGGCATCTACACCGGAGTCTTTAAGAGCTTTAATATCACCGGAATCTTTTATTCCGCTTTCGGATACGAAGATAATATCTTCAGGCACAAGTTCTCTCATACGTCTGCTGTTATTTGTATCTACTGAAAAATCTTTAAGATTACGGTTATTAACGCCTATAATTCTTGCACCTGCATTTACAGCAGATTTGATCTCAGATTCGTCATGAGCTTCAACGAGTGCGGACATTCCAAGATCGTCACAAATTTTTATATACTCTGCAATTTTATCTTCAGACAAAATCGCACATATCAAAAGAACTGCTTTTGCACCAAGAAGTTTTGCTTCATATATCATATATTCATCTACCGTAAAATCTTTTCTGATACATGGCACAGCCACTTCCAAAGCTATTTCTCTAAGATAATCATCACTGCCAAGAAATTTTGTCGGCTCAGTCAAAACAGATATGCAGTCAGCACCGGCGGTTTGATATTCCTTTGCGATTTGCAGATACGGGAAATCTTCAGCTATAATGCCCTTTGAAGGTGATGCTTTTTTGCATTCACAAATAAATGATATGCCGTCTTTTTTCAGAGCATTTTCAAACTCAAAATTGCCTTTTGGCAACTCGAATGCCATCTTTTTTATTTGCTCAAGAGATACATTTTTTTTATTAGCTTCTGTACGTTCTCTTGCAGCGTCAGTCAGTTCATCAAGTATAGTCATATAATGATTCTCCTAATTTATCATTTATTTGAAATTTCAATGAGTTTTTCAAGGGTGTCAATAGCCTTTCCGGAATCTATTATCTCTTCTGCAATTTTTATTCCGTCTGCAATAGAATCAGCCTTTTCACCAATGCAAAGTGCCGCACCTGCATTCATAAGAACAGCATTTCTCTTATGACCCTTTTCTCCACCAAGAATAGCTCTTGTGACAGCTGCATTTTCCAAAGGAGAACCGCCCTTTAGATCTTCTTTTAAACAGCGTTCAAATCCAAAATCCTCCGGTTTTATTTTAAAGTTTCTGTACCAGCCGTCTTTAAATTCTGCTATATATGTTGGTGCGCTCAAAGAAATTTCATCAAGTTTATCTTCACCGTATACTACCATGCCACGTTTTACGCCAAGGTTCATAAGAACCTGAGCCAATGGGTCAACAAGTGATTTATCATATACGCCCAAAAGCTGACGTTTAGGAGATGCTGGATTTGTTAGAGGTCCAAGAATATTGAACACAGTTCTAAAGCCAAGTTCTTTTCTGATAGAACCCACATACTTCATAGATGTGTGATATTTCTGTGCAAAGAAAAAGCAGAATCCAACCTTTTCAAGCAATTCAATGCATTTTTCCGGCTCTAGGTTAATATTTACACCCAGTGCTTCAAGGCAATCTGCTGTACCGCACGAAGAGGACGCAGCACGATTACCGTGTTTAGCGACTTTAAGTCCTGCTGCTGCACATACAATGGCAGTAGTTGTTGAAATATTAAAGCTATGAGAACCATCGCCGCCGGTGCCTACGATTTCCAGCAAATCCAAATCATTCGGTACTTTTAAGGCAGCATTACGCATCGCTTCGGCACAGCCTGTTATTTCATCAATGGTTTCCGACTTGGTGCTTTTGGTTGACAAAGCTGCAAGAAATGCAGCATTTTGAGTAGCACTTGTATTGCCGTTCATTATTTCAGACATTACCTCGTATGCTTCATCGTATGTGAGATCTTTTTTATCAACTATTTTTGTAATAGCTTCTTTAATCATAAAAACTTCTCCTTAAATCAAATATTTATAAAGTTTTCGAGCATCTTTTTTCCATCGGGAGTCATAATTGATTCCGGATGAAACTGTACGCCTAATATTGGATATTCTCTATGTGCAACAGCCATTATCTCGCCGTCATCTGTTAGAGCTGTTACCTTAAGATAATCCGGAATAGTTTTAGGATCTGCCGCAAGCGAATGATACCTTGCAACAGGAGCATTATGAGGTATTCCTTTAAACAGGACACATTCATTATCAAATTTTACCATTGACTGTTTGCCGTGCATAAGCTTTTTTGCATATGTTATGGTTGCACCATACGCACTGCATATAGCCTGATGTCCAAGACATACGCCAAGTGTTGGTATATTGCGTGAAATCGTTTTGGCTGTTTCGATAATAATTCCTGCATCTTCAGGTCTGCCGGGTCCGGGTGAGATGATTATTTTTTCCGGAGATAATTCTTTTATTTCTTTTATTGTCATCTCATCATTTCGAATTACTTTAATATCCGAACAAATTTCACCGATAAGCTGATATAGATTATATGAAAAGCTGTCGTAATTATCAATTAGTAAGATCATAATTCCACCTCGCTTGCAGACTTAAGGGCATTTATAACAGCGGCTGCTTTATTTATACATTCCTGATATTCATTTTCCGGAACAGAATCCGCAACGATTCCGGCACCGCTTCTTACAAATACTTTGCCGTTTTTCTTATACGCTAATCTTATAGCAATACAAACATCTAAATTTCCGGTGAAATCAATATAACCTACAGCACCGCCGTATATGCCACGTTTATTATTTTCAAGTTCACCTATAAGCTGACAGGCTCTTATCTTAGGCGCTCCTGAAAGTGTACCTGCCGGAAGAACTGCACTTACAGCATCAAGGCTGTCATATTTCGGGTCAATTTTACCGCTTACTGTTGAACCTATATGCATAACGTGAGAGTAGCGTTCTATGCTGTGAAGTTTTTCTACCTTTACACTTCCGAATATGCTTATTTTGCCAAGGTCGTTTCTTCCAAGGTCAACAAGCATATTGTGTTCGGCAAGTTCTTTTTCATC
>CALESG010000094.1 GCA_937907215.1 uncultured Ruminococcus sp. | reverse complement strand
CACTGGAAATCCCGGAATGAGCAGAGGCGGCAGCGGAGATGTTCTGGCAGGAATGGTAGCCTCATTTGCAGCACAGGGTTTAAAACCTATAAACGCTGCAATTGCCGGAGTGTACATTCATGGAATGGCGGGTGACATTGCAGCAAACAAATACAGCCAATCTGCAATGCTTCCACGTGATATAATTGAGTGTATTCCTGAAGTATTTAGGAAAATTGAGGAAATCAGAAAATAAAGAATAATTATAATAATTATTTTGAAGACGTTAAACAGATATTGCCCTTATAAATATAAGATAATAAATTATAAAGGAGATCTGACGTTATGAAACGATTGATTGTTACTCTTACAGCGATTACGGGTTTTATTGTTTTTACAGCTTGTGAAAATTCAGCTGCTCCTTCAGCAAATGCAGAACAAAAACTTAATGGTGTCTTTTCTACTGATATGACTCTTGAGCTTGATGATTTTACTGCTGAAGGTGTTTTGACAAGATATGATTCAGGCATCTGGAATGCTTGCTTTGAATCACCCTCAGAGCTTTCCGGTGTACAGCTTAATTTTAATGGTGATAGTGTTGAAGCGTCATATAAAGGTCTGTCATTTTCAGTTCCTCAGGCTGCTTTGCCGTCAAAGGCTCTTTTGACAGAGCTTATAAAAGCCGTGGATACTGTTGCTGAATCAGACGATATATCAGGCAGTAAGAAAGATGATCTTATTGAAATCGAAGGCGAGCTTGATGGTGAAAAATATACACTATATTTAAATGGTGATGGAAGTCTTGCAGAATTTAGAATGAATAATATGGGCGGCTGTATTATTTTTGAAGGATATAGTCCAGACGCTGCTGTAACAACAACTGAAACTACCATAGAATCTCTTATTGTTACTACATCATTAACAGCAGCAGATGAAAATGCTCAGCAATAAAGATCGTTTTCAATACAACAAAAGGCAGTACGAATAAATCGTACTGCCTTTATTTAGCTAATCATTCACATTGTAAACGACTCAAATCAATCCTTGACAGGGAGAACCTTGATCTGCTCAGCCAGACGCTGCATCAAAGCATTTGCATCTCTGCCGTTGATTTCCTGATCAGAGATATAGCACTGTGCATTTGCAAGCTGCTGATCATTTAGATCCATTGCACCTGCAATGAACTTGTTCAAATATACAATGTCGATCATAGAGAGTGTACTGTCAAGGTTTATATCACCATAAACAACATTAGGAATTTGACTGCTCTTAGTAGTGGTGTTTGTAGTTGTAGTAGTTGTTGTGGTTGTTGTAGTTGTATTTTTATCACCTGTAGTAGTTGTTGTTGTTGTACCTATAGTAATATCACCGCCGCCTGAAATGCTCATTTCGTCCATGCATCCTCCGTCTGTTTCAAAAATTGATTTGAGATTTGTAAACAGATCAGGAGAATTTGCTGTATCAAGCTTGTAGTTGCCGGAAGGAATGTAGCAGATAGAAGCATTTGTATCGAAGTTAGCATACTTATTAGCTGTATCAACCTTTTGGCTCTTATCTGTTACGATAGTACCATCCTGATCGCCCTTTACATTAGTAAATTCATCCATATAGCTCTTAACAGCACCGAGCGTAACTCGCATTGGGTTTTTACTATCTTTGAATACGTTATATTCAGAGAAGATGTAAGCGTTAGCTCTTGGATTCATGCAGTAGCTTGTCTGACCATCAAATACATTGTTGTACATATGGATATTAGCCTGACGTGCAAGAGGTCCACGAGATTCGCAGTTCTTCCAGTAGTTATGATGATATGTCAGATGGAACTGGAGGTTGCTGTCTGAAGCTCCTACGAGGTTAGTTTTGTGGTAACCTTCATAGTAGCAATAGCTGTTTGTGAAATACTGACCACGTTTAAAGTCGCAAGCACCGTCACCTTCAGCCTTATCTGATTCAGCAGGATTTGAGATCTTAGGAACATAGAATTCGCAGTTGTGGATCCAGCATCTTTCAACAGAAGCTGTCAAAGTTGAACCTTCCTGAACGCCTTCCATACCAACGCAGTCTTCAGGAACATTTCTAAATGCAATATTTCTTACTTCAAAGCTCTTACCGAAATCAGGCTTTGAAGACTCAGCCATAAAGTGGAAACCCCAGCCGTTTACGCAAGCATCAGTACCGATACCTTCAATAGTGATGTCCTTACCGGACTTCATTCTTGCCATATAGCCGTTATCGCCAACAGAACCACCGTTGTCAACAGAGTCAAATACAGTTACTCCATCAGGAGCAGTTACATTGCCAACAATTCTTACAACCAAAGGAGTGCCATCAGCTGCAAGTTTTGCGATTATGCCATTGTTGTTATTAGGTACACCGCCGTTTGCAGTCTTGCCGGTACCGTTGTCCATACCAGCGGAGTTCAGGATGTGACCGATACCCTTTACAGTTGTGCCATCCTTGGATGTAACGGAAACAGTATTCTTGTTGTCCTCTGTTACATAGAGAACGATAGCATTGCTCTTGAGTGTACCGTCATCATTGTAAGCACCAACGCCGGCTGTGTAGTTGTAGTGAGCATATCCTGAACGGTCCTGAGTACCAACAGAAACATTGCTTACTGTAACATCGCCCTTTGTTGTTTTCATAGTGATAGAGTATACACCTGATGTAAGACCTGTTACATCAACACGTGCACCGCCTTCAACATCTCTTACCAGATACTTGAAATCATCACCAGTAAGAGAACCGTTTACAGGACCACTGTATGAAACAGCTGTTACATCAGCATCAGCAACACCTTCAACAACAAGATACATCATTTCATTCCAGCCGCCTACGCTCTTTACCTTCAGATCACCTTCAACAACGCTTGATTGTGAAGATTTTGAAGTAGCAGTAGTAGTTGCTATAGATGCACTAGAATTTGAAGAATTTGTTGTCACAACCGCACCTGTTGAGTTATAAGCCATGTAGAACAGGCTGATAGAATCACCCTTTATAACAGTATGTGCACCAGCCTTAAGATCAATGGTAACTATACCGCTTGCATCTGTTGTATACTTTGTATTGTCAACCTTAACTGCCTTGCCGGCTTCAGCAAATACAAGTGTAAGCTTTCCGTCTGCCGGTGCTGTAAATGCAATATTTGTAGCACTTTCCATTTTCAGGCACTGGGTAAGTGTCTTGCCATCATAATTTACAGTACCTCTGGAAGTGGAGAGATTACCTGTGATTGTATAGAATGTGCTGTCCTTGCCGTTAGCGGTAAAATCATGAACATATCCGCCACTGATAGGAGGCTGTGACGCTGTAGTAGTTTTTACTGTAGTATTACTGCTTGAAGATTTTGAAGTAGCAGTAGTTGATGCAGTAGTGGTAATAGAAGAACCGGACTGGAATCCGCTGCCGATAGCAATAACGCCTGACTGATAGGAAGTTATCTTATTCATCAGTTCTTTATTTACGCTATAATCTTTATCATCCACAGAGTCATTGAATTCCCATTCAAAGTCACCGCCGTTAAGTCTGCCGGCAAGTTCCATTACTTTGCTTGGAACTGCATCAGCAGAATCAGGAGTGTATGAATACATTACACTGCTGTTTGTATCAAAATTGTTGTAACTTGTAGCACCAGAAACGCACTTAATGCTTTCCGGAACTTTTTCATCTCTTGAAGAAGCTTCATAAGCGTCAAAGTCTTTGTTGTTGGTTTGATAGGTTATGTATGATTTATGACCTGACATAACGTTGCCGAATGACTTGATCATACCGCCACTTTCACCAGAGAATGTACCGCCGCTTATTGTGTCAGATCCCTGCATGGAGATCATCATAGGATAGTTACAATTTCTGAAATAGTTGTTTTCAACAAACGCATTTCCGCCCATTGTAACACCTACGCCGTACTTAGCGTTTCCGTCATAATAGTTATTGTAAACGTGAACAGACATTGTACGGATTCTTGGGTGACGAGAATCGGAGTGGTCAAACCAGTTGTGGTGATAAGAAATCCAGTTTTCACCAGTTTCACTCTTCATTCCACAAAGTGACATTTTTCCTGAATCCCAGAAGTGATTGTAAGAAACAGTGATATACTTTGAGTCATCCTTAAGGTCCATAGAGCCGTCGCCCTTTACCTGATCGGCATCGCTTCCGGCTGAACCGTAGAAGATGTCATTGTCATGAACCCATATATTATAGTTTGCCGTTTCAAGTGCGATACCGTCATCGCCAAAGAGCATTACAGCCAGATTTCTGATCTCAATGCTCTGAGCTCTGTTGCAGCGTACACCCCAACCGTAGCATACAGCATCTTCACCGATTCCCTCAACAGTGATATTCTTAATAGGACTGCTTTCTGAGCTTGCCTTGAGGAGCAGATTATTAGTGTCGCCAGATCCGTTTATACCATCAATAGTTACTTTACCAATAATACGTATAGCAACAGGACGAGTTTCAGCACCCTTTTGCATAGCTTTGAGAATTTCGCTTATACCGGTACATGTCTGAGTCTTTGAGCTGCTTATCTTGACATCCATTTTAATAGTATTTTTAGTATCTTCTGTTACATACAGAACAACAGCACCACTCTTGAGAGTACCGTCATCATTGTAAGCGCCAATGCCAGAACCGCCTGTTATAGAGTTCTTTGCAAAGCAGAAACCACTTCTATCATAAGATGTAGATGTAACATTGATTTCAGCAGCTGCTGAAGTCATTTCAGCTCCATTCTTTGTTGGAACAATTTTAAGTGTGTGATTTCCGGCTTTGATTCCTACTGCGTCAGCTCGGAAATAGCCTGAATACTGACGAATAAGCATTGAATCAAGCTGAACTCCGTCACAATAAACATTGTATCCGTCTGCACCGTCAACAGCAGTCCATTCAGCGTAAGCACCTTCTTCATAACCCTTGGCATCAACTATAGAAACAGCGCTGCCTGCTTCTACCAGTGGAATTTCTTCCATAGTACCAGCGTTATAATTGATTGTGTCACTGTTATCAGCCATTACGTTAAATGTAGCGGCAGCTGATGTAAGTGTACTTGCTGCAAGTAATGTAGCAAATGTTTTCTTTGCATGTTTTCTAATTCCCATTGGTTTAACCTCCTAATAAAACCAATAATCTAGATACAAGCATTTGTAATTTTTTCCAAAATTAAGCTTATACAATGTAAGTATAATACTATTTTAATTTTCTGTCAATTGATTTATCATACAAAAAAAGTTTATGTATTTGGATATTATGTACATATACTTGGGATTATGTTGAATAAAATGACTAGCGTTCATTTTTTTTGCTGTTTGCTTTTGTTATGAAATTAGTAACAGGATAATTAAAAAACAGTATCAATTTAAATTGTTTGTTAAAACGGTTGACAAAAAACACAATGTAATATATAATAATTAAAGGTGTATAATATAAGTGGAAATCTCTGGAGTATTGCCGCTTTTTTTATTTTATAGTATATATTCAACGTTAAAAATAATTTGACGTTGAATATAATAACTTATTTAAATTGCCTCGCACATCCGCACGCTTATGCGTGCTGCGTGCGGATCGGCAAATGGCAACGTCAAAAATTTTTGTCGTTTGCTATAAAAGCGGATCATAAAATATATAGAAAAACAACAAGTGAATGAAAGGATGATAATTTTGAACGAGAGAGAAAATCAGCCAAACAACAAGCGCAGTGCAACAGCTGCTCCAAATCGTCCATCAAAGGAGGAACTGCATCGTCAAATGCAGGAATCTCTTAAAACTTCTAAAAAGCCGCATGTTGTACAGAGTCGAAAAGCTGGCAGCAGCAATAAAAGTGTATCTCAGCTTTCTGCAAAGCAAAATAATCCTAAGAAACGTTCCAGTTCTGCTAATGGAAAAAATTCTGGAAGTGTGACTGATGAAAAAATGGAAAAAATGCGTAGAATAAAAGAGTCTATGAATGCTATGGATGAACCGGCAAAGCCACAGCGAAAGCGTCTTGCACCATCATCTACAGCAGCAGAGGCTCAGCGTTATGTTCAGCGTCAGTCAAAATCTTCAAAGTCATCATCAAAAAGCAGTCGTTCTGATTCTAATATGTATGATTATGAAATACCATCAGATTATCGCCGGAATAAGAAATTCCAAGAAGAACAGGTTGCTTCTGAAAAGAAAAACAAGATAGGAATAATTGCAATATTTGCAGTTTTGATTATTATTGCAGCAGTATATTTTATAGGTGTTATTTGGTGCAGCAATGGTTTCTTGCCACGAACATATATGAACAATGTTGATATAAGCGGCATGACAATGGATGAAGCAGAGAAGGCCGTTATTCATAAAGTAGAAGTAAAAGGTCTTACATTTATAAAGAAAGGCGGAGATGAGATCCATTTCGATGGTGAAGAATTTGGTTCTGAAGTTCACCTTGAAAATGACGATGCTTTTGTTGAAGCAGCATCTCAAAATTCATTTCTTTGGTTTAAAAATTTCTTTAGTAAGGCAAAGTACAGCACAAAGCTTGTAAATACATATGATGAAAATAAACTTATAAGTCTTATAGCAAATTATACATGGGGAAGTGCACCGCCTACAGATGCATATCTTCAAAGACAGGACGATGGAACATATGTTATAATTCCTGAAGATAATGGTGATATGGTAGATACAGATGTGCTTGTAGATTATGCACTTGAATGTGTAAGAAACGGTGATTCTGTAATTGATATCAATGAATGTGATTGTTATCTTTATGCTGAAGTTACAGAAGCAAGTCTTCAAAAAGCTTGTGATGAAGCAAATGCTCTTCAGGGACTTACTATAACATATGATTTTGATGATAGAACAGAGGAACTTGAATCTTCAACTATTGTTGATTGGGTTTCTTCTGATGAAAATGGCGATATGACAATTGATGAAAATGCTGTTCAATCTTGGGTTCAGGCTAATATCGCAAATAAGTATGATACTTATACACCGGGTTATGTAAGAACATTTAACTCAACAATGCAGGGTACAGTGGAAGTTCCTTTGGGTGATTATGGCATTTACGGATGGCAGACTGATGTTGAGGCTACAACCGAAAAGCTTATTGAATATATAAAAGCAGGTGAGAGCGTTACAGTTGAGCCTGAGTATGTTAAAAAAGGATATTCACGAGCTACAGATGATATTGGTGATACTTATATTGAAGTTGATATTACAAATCAGCATGTATGGTATTATAAAGATGGTGAACTGCAAATGGATTCTGATTGTGTTACAGGTATGGCAACTGATCCGGATAGAGCTACTCCTACAGGTGCATTCCAGGTTTGGTCTATGGAAAGAGATATAGTTCTTCAGGGAGCTGACTATGCTACGCCTGTAAGCTTTTGGATGAATATTTCAGAGTGCGGAGTTGGACTTCACGATTTAGGTCGTTCTGCATATGGCGGAGATATTTATACGTATAATGGTTCTCACGGTTGTATAAACTTACCATATGACTTTGCAGAATCTCTGTTTAATGCTATTGATGTAGGTATGCCGGTTATGATAATTCCGTAAGTTGTTTTTAGGCTGCCGTGTCATTTTGATACGGCAGCCTTTAATATATTTTAAAGGAGAATAAAAATATGTATTTTTATGATAATGACACACAGGGATTTATTGAAGATAATGATATTAAATTTATAAGAATGTCATTTTGTGATATTCTTGGCAATATGAAAAATATTGCAATTATGCCTAGTGAGCTTATACGTGCCATAGAATATGGTATACCATTTTATACAGCTGATATTTTTAGCGGAAATCCGTCTACTCTTATGTTAAAGCCGGATACACATTCTCTTTCTGTTTTGCCATGGCGTCCGCAGGATGGAAGAGTAGTAAGATTTTTCTGCAACTTATTTAATACAGATGGTACACCGTATGAATGTGACTTAAGACGTAATTTAAAGCTTACAGTTGATAAACTTAGAGAAATGGGTTGTTTTTGCCAAATAAGCACAAGATGTGAATTTTATCTTTTCAAAGTGGATATAGATGGTAATCCAACAAATATTCCATTTGACAATGGCGGCTATCTTGATATTGCACCGCTTGATAAATGTGAAAATGCCAGACGTGACATATGTCTTTCTCTTGAAGAGATGGGACTGAATCCAATTTCCTCATGTCATAAATCCGGACCGGGTCAGAATGAGATTGATTTTGCAAGCAGTGATCCGCTTGCTGCTGCTGATAATATGATGCATTATAAAACTGTTGTTGAAACTATAGCAGCCTCTCATGGACTTTATGCTTCATTTATGCCAAAGCCGCTGGAGAATGAGATCGGAAGTGCTTTGAAAATATATATAAGCATTACTAAGGATGGAAAACCTTTGCTTGATGGTGAAAATAAAGAAGGTCTTGCATTTGAAGCAGGAATAAAGAAATATATTCCGGAATTCACATCATTTATGAATTCTATGGAAAATTCATTCCACAGACTTGAAGACATGAGAAGCAATAATTTATTTCGTGTTATGGAGAATATTAAAATTCCTGGTTGTGAACCCGAACTTGAAATACGTTCAGCTGATGCTTGTTGTAATCCTTATCTTACAATGCAGCTTTTGTTAGAAGCAGGAATGGAAGGCATGAAAAATCATCTTGAATACAATGAATTTGACTCTCTTGAACTTCCAAAAACATTAAGTGATGCTATGAAGCTTACCGCAAGGAGTGAATTCGTAGGAAAACATGTTCCTGCGTCGTGTACTGGAAACTTTATAAGAAAGAATAAAATCAATCAGAAATAAGTTGAGTGCATAATTGAAAGGAGTGTAGAAACTTGAGGAGCAAACGTGCTTTGATAGTTACCAGTGTTACTGCTTCCGGTTCGGGAATTGTGCCATTTCTCAGACAATGTGGATTTTCTGATATATGTACTGCGGTAAGTGGTAGTGAAGCGAAAAGATGTATAGTTCAAGATAACTTTGATCTTATCATTATAAATATGCCTCTTACAGATGAACAGGGTGATAAACTTGCTGTACAGATGAGCAGCAGTACAAGTGCAGGAATAATTCTTTTGTGCCGTGCTGATTCTGCTAATGAAGTTAGTTGCAGGGTAGGTGACAACGGCGTTGCAGTTATTTCAAAACCAGTTCATAAAGTATCTTTTTATCAGGCGATAAGTTTTGGAATGTCTGTACGTAACCGTCTTATTTTTATGAAGCAGGAAAATGTCAGGCTTCAGAGCAAGCTTCATGAAATGAGAATAGTTTCAAGAGCTAAGTGCCTTCTTATAGAGAAAAAATCTATGACTGAAAACGAGGCTCATAAATATATAGAGAAACTTGCTATGGATACAAGATGTACAAGGGAAAAAATTGCAGAGGAAATAATATCAGAGTGTAACTTTATGTAATATATCTGCATATAATAATGAATAAAGAGAATAGCATCAGTCTTTAAAAAGGCTTTTGTTATTCTCTATTTTTTGTGGAGCAGGAGGTTTTTTATTATGTGTGGAATATGCGGTATGGCAGGCTTTGAGAGCGATTTAAGAGAAAAGCGTAATGTGCTTGAAAAAATGCAGAATAAGCTTGCAAACAGAGGTCCGGATGATGAAGGAATATTTTGCAGTGAGCGTGAATGTATAATGGCTCACAGGCGACTTGCAGTTATAGACCCTGAAAATGGCAGACAGCCAATGACAAGAACATATATGAATGAGGATTATACTATAGTATATAATGGTGAGCTTTATAATACAAAAGAAGTAAGAGCAGAGCTTACAGCCATGGGAGCAAAATTTGAAACTAACTGTGATACAGAAGTTGTACTTTGGGGATATATTTTTTATAAAGAAGATGTGCTGAATAAATTTAATGGTATATTTGCATTTGGCATATGGGAACATAATAGAAAAAGGCTTTTTCTGGCAAGAGATAGAATGGGTGTGAAGCCTCTTTTTTATGCTGAAACTGTAAATGGACTTATATTTTCGTCAGAAATAAATTCCCTTCTTGAATGTCCTGATATTCCTCATGAAATTGATTTAAAAGGTCTTTCGGAGATTATTTTAATAGCACCGGGCAGAACTCCGGGATATGGAATTTTTAAAACAGTTAGAGAACTTAAGAGAGCAGAATATGCCATATATGATGATTCAGGACTTAAAAAGGAGATATATTGGCGTCTTAAAGCAAAAGAGCATACTGATAATTTTAATCAAACAGCTGAAAAGGTAAGATTTCTTTTAGAGGATTCAGTAAAAAGACAACTGGTATCAGATGTTCCGTTGGGAACATTTTTATCGGGCGGACTTGATTCAAGTATAATATCATCTATTGCTTCGTGTGAATATAAAAGTCAGGGAAAAATTTTGGATACATTTTCACTTGATTATAAAAGCAATGATATATATTTTCAGAAAAGTAAATTTCAGCCGACAAGTGATACTGAATATATAGATATAATGGTAGAGTATCTTGGCAGTAAAAGTCACAAAACGATACTTGATACACCGGCACTTGCAGCAGCTCTTGTTCCTGCAATGGAGTCAAGAGGAATGGCGGCTATGGGTGATGTTGACAGCTCTATGCTTTTATTTTGCCGTGATATTAGAAAAAGTGTTACAGCCGCATTGTCTGGTGAATGTTCTGATGAAATATTTGGAGGCTATCCGTGGTATAGAGATGAAACAATTCGTATGAGTGAAGGATTTCCGTGGGCACAGAGTACAGTTTACAGACAATCATTTTTACGTGATGAATTAAGTGAGCTTATAGATGGAAAGGCTTATGTAGATAAGGCATATAGAGATACGATTTCAGATGTAGATAAATTATCAGGTGAACCTGTTACAGAGAGCAGAACACGTGAAATGATGATTTTAAATATAGATTGGTTTATGCAGAATCTTCTTGAGCGAAAAGACAGAATGAGTATGTACAGTTCTCTTGAAGTAAGAGTTCCGTTTTGTGATTATAGAATTGCAGAGTATCTTTATAATGTACCGTGGGAATATAAAGATTACAAGGGTTATGAAAAGGGTCTGCTTAGAGAAGCTTCAAGAGGTTATCTGCCCGATGAGATTCTTTGGCGTAAGAAGAGTCCTTATCCCAAGACGCATAATCCTGCATATTTTCTTGCAGTATCTAAAATGCTGCGTAAGATCATAGATAACCCATCATCACCGATTTTATCTATTGTTAAAAAATCAAAGCTAATGGAACTTATGGGAGAAAGTGAGTCTGTACAGTGGTATGGTCAGCTTATGACTAAACCGCAGACTATAGCATTTTTTGTGCAGCTGAATGAATGGATGAAACGTTATAATGTAAAGATTTCTTTGTAATATATAAGAAGATCCTCGTCGGAATTTATATCCGATGAGGATCTGTTTTTTAATAATACTTATTTAATATTATTAAAAATATATTTTTATTTTTATAAAAGCTCAGCTGCCGTTAATGCATATTGTCTAAGAATATCTACTGCATCAAGAATACTTACTTTTTCATCTCCATTTACATTATATATATATTCATTTTCCTGTTCCTGTGGAGAAATATAAAGACATGCAGATTTTTTTGAATAATATGATAAAACTTCAATTGCGTCAGTAATATGTGTTTTGCCATCTTTGTTGACATCTGTTACATTATAGGTGATATTTTCCAAAATCATATCAATATCTTTCTGGTCAATTACACCGTCACAGTTTATATCAGCTTCTACTATTCTGATATTATCAGGAACTTCGCCTGTTTCAATAAAATTTTTGATGTATTTAACGTCAATTTCATTAAGACAGTTGTCTACATTTACATCTCCATAGAAGTTCATTGGTTTAAGTTCATCGGTTGTCATTGAAGCACGAAGCGGCACTCTTGTCTTTTCATTCATACCAGGTGCATTCCAATGAAAATAATATCCGCCAAAATCTGGAGACATTTCTGCCTTGCAAAGATTATAATATTGTAAGATCAGATAAGAATCATTTATTGTAATAATGCCATCAGCATCCACATCAGCAGCGGCGATTGTTTCGGGGTTGATAGTTTCTGTGTTTAATGGTGCACATAAACGCATTACATAAATACTGTCTGTCAAACTTATTTTTCCATCACCATCCACATCACCAAGCAATGCAGTGGAAAGAACACTGATTGCATCAGCATCAGCTTCATTGACTATACCGTTTCCATCATAATCAGCAAGTAATAGTTGTTTGTCTGAAAGATCTATATCTCCTTCTTTGATATAACGAGAAACTACTGCTACATCATGAGCAGTAATCGTACCGTCCATATCTACATCACCGACTGTA
>CALESG010000093.1 GCA_937907215.1 uncultured Ruminococcus sp. | reverse complement strand
AAATATCTTGACATACTATTCTTATGATGCCGCATTCCTTGATCCACAGTGGCAGAAACTCATTCCTTCACTTGTTGATATTCCAGGTTCACTTTGGAAATATCATGCAGATAATGCAGCTTAAGTTGATATTTAACATTTGATAAAAAAGGCTGTTGCAGAAATTTGAGCTGCAGCAGCCTTTTTGTTATGAAATATGAAAAAAGAGGAAAAAATAAAAAAAGACCTTGAAAAAATATTCTAAATAGTGTATACTATAATTATATTAAGAATTATAGTAAAAGCAGACCAGTATTATTTTTTGAGAATAGGAGGTAATGGAAGAACGATATGGATATGACGGCAGCTTTTCGTAATGCGATAAATGATTTCCTGATAATTGTTATTGCCATAGCAATAGTGTTGGTACTTGTAGTAATACTTGGATCTAAGCGAAGTCGATTTCGCAGAAAATTTGATGAGATTTTTGCACAGGATACAGTTGGTTCATCAGGACAAAAAATGGAATTTAACCGTGAATACTATATAACAGGAGAGAAGAATATGCGTTTGTTTTCAAAAGGAAAAAATCCGCTTAGAACAGAAATGGTTACACTTGTACAAAAGGTAGATGAACGCCGCAGGACACTTGATCCAAGCGGTACATCAAAGCTTTACAATGAATATTATGAATTGATTTTTCGTACTCGAAAAGGAGAGATATTACATATTGTAACAACAAAAGTTGTTTACAAGGAAATACCATTTAATCAAACCGGCTCACTTACGTTTAAAGGAGAACAGTTTGTAAAGTTTAAATTCCTTGGTGGCGAAATAACAGAGGCATCAAGCAATTTTAATACCGGTAAAGTTAATGCATAATAAAAAAGGGCTGCTGCAAGGTAAAACTTTGCAGCAGCCTTTTATATAATAATTATTTTTTATAATTTTAATGTAAAATAAGCATTGCTATACAGTGTGCAGCGATTCCTTCTCCCGAGCCGGTGAATCCAAGCTTTTCTTCTGTAGTTGCCTTAACACTTACGCAGTCAATATCAATATCCAGAGTTTTTGCAATATTTTCACGCATACATAAAATATGCGGTGCAAGCTTTGGTGCTTGACAAAGAATAGTAGCATCTATATTTCCAACATAATATCCTTTTTCATTTACAATGGAATTAACATTGGCTAAAAGTTTCAGGCTGTCTGCACCTGCGTATTTTGGGTCAGTATCCGGAAAATGTTTACCTATATCGCCAAGAGCAGAAGCACCAAGCAATGCATCTGATATTGCATGCAGAAGTACATCGGCATCTGAATGTCCAAGCAGACCTTTTTCATATGGAATTTCTACGCCGCCTAATATGAGCTTTCTATTTGCGGTGAGTCTGTGAACGTCATATCCATGACCTATTCTATATGGAAGGTTCATCTTTTTCATCCTCCATTCTTTTAAGCAGAATATCTGCTATTTCAATATCTTCGGGTGTAGTTATTTTTATATTGGTATAATCTCCTGTTGTCATATATACTTTGCATCCGATCGCTTCAGCAAGCTGGCAGTCGTCTGTAAAGTCAAGTTCATGATCTACAGCAAATTGAACCGCTTTGAAATAAACGCTTTTTTTAAATACCTGTGGTGTTTGAGTTATATAAAGACTTGGTCTGTAAGGCGTATCTGTAATAAGGCTGTCATTTACTATTTTTATAGTATCTTTTACAGGAACGCCGAGTGTTGCACCGCCAAAGACCTGAGCATCTTTTATTACTTTTTTAATATGCATAGGTTTAACAAGAGGTCTTGCACCATCATGTATAGCTATGAGTTTTGTTTCTTCTGAAACTTGCTCAAGACCTTTTAAAACGCTTTCTTGACGAGTGCTTCCGCCTTCTGTTATAATTTTAAGCTTTGTTATATTTGCAGCTTCAGCTGTTTTTCTTAGAGCCTCATGGTCGCATGGACGTGCGACTACTATTATTTCTGCTACTCTTTCGCATTGCTGAAATGCGGTCATAGCACAGCCTGCAACTGTTGTTTTTCCAAGTGGAAGCAAAATTTTATTAAGACCCTGCATACGGGACGCATTGCCGGCACATACAATTATAGCTGATGTATCCTGCATATTTTCCTCCTATAAAATATCCTGTTTCCATCTTTGTGACAGAAACAGGATAATGATTATTTATTATTTTTAGTTACTCTATAAGACAGCATCATAAGACTGTCGCCCAAATGTACGTTTTCCACTTGGGTAATTTCAGGGTCAGCATTTAAATCGCAGTGACTAAAATTCCAAAAACCTTTTATACCAAGAGCAATAAGAGTATCGGCTGTTTCCTGGGCAGCTTCCTGAGGAATACAAAGTACTGCTACAAAGGGTTTTTCCTTTTGACAGAATGATAAAAGCTCTGACATATGCTTTACGGTAAATCCTGCGATTTCTTTTCCGCATATTTCATGATCAATATCAAAGATGCCGGAAAGACAAAATCCAAATGATTCAAAATCAATATTCGCCGCTATAACTTTTCCTAAGTTTCCTGCCCCCACTATAATTGCAGAACGCTTTTTTTCAAGTCCGATTATGATCTTCAGTTGTTTTCGCAAAGCAGAAATATTATAACCATAGCCTTGCTGACCAAATTCGCCAAAGCAGTTTAGATCTTGACGAATTTGTGACGCTGTAAGTCCAAGCTGGTTTGCAAGTTCTTTTGAAGATATACGTTCCTGCCCGATGCGTTCAAGTGCTGAAAGAAAACGATAATATCGTGGCAGCCGCCTTATGACTGATTCGGATATAGAAGTCTTTTGCATAATTTTATACCGATTTTTACTTCATCATTGCTGAAAGTCTTTCATTGATAGCTTCCAAGAATTCCTTTGAATTTACCTTCTTCTTATTTTCAAGCTTAGAGATCATATAAAGGTCACCGGTCATAATGCCGTCTTCAATAGTATTGATAGTAGCTTTTTCAAGTTTGTCAGCAAATGTCATAAGTTCAGGAAGGTTGTCGAGTTCTCCACGCTTACGCAAAGCACCGCTCCAAGCGAATATAGTAGCAACAGAGTTTGTGGAAGTTTCTTCGCCCTTCTGATACTTGTAATAGTGACGCTGAACTGTACCGTGAGCAGCTTCGTATTCATAAATACCGTCTGGAGAAACCAGAACAGAAGTCATCATAGCAAGGCTGCCGTAAGCTGTTGAAACCATATCGGACATTACATCGCCGTCATAGTTCTTGCAAGCCCAGATATAACCGCCGTTTGAACGGATAACACGAGCAACAGCATCATCAATAAGAGTATAAAAATATTCAATGCCGGCAGCTTCAAACTTGTCTTTATATTCAGTATCATATATTTCCTGGAAAATGTCTTTGAAAGTATGGTCATACTGCTTTGAGATAGTATCCTTTGTAGCGAACCATACGTCCTGTTTCAGGTCAAGACCATAGTTAAAGCAAGCTCTTGCAAAACCAGCGATAGAATTATTTTTGTTGTGCAGACCCTGAATAATTCCGTCTGTATCCTTGAAATCAAATATAAGCTGACGTGTTTCGTTACCTTCAGCGTCAGTCATAACGAGTTCAGCCTTGCTGCCCTGCTGTACTTTCATTTCAGTGTTCTTGTAAACATCACCATAAGCATGACGAGCGATAGTAATAGGCTTTGTCCATGTAGGGATATACGGCTCAATTCCCTTTACCAGAATAGGTGTACGGAATACTGTACCGTCAAGAATAGCACGGATAGTACCATTAGGACTTTTCCACATCTGAGAAAGGTTGTATTCAGGCATTCTTGCAGCGTTAGGTGTAATAGTTGCACACTTTACAGCTACGCCGTATTTCTTAGTAGCCTCTGCACTGTCTACAGTTACCTGATCCTTGGTTTCCTCACGATAAGGAAGTCCAAGGTCATAGTATTCTGTTTTAAGGTCAACATAAGGTGTCAGCAGAATATCCTTTATCCACTGCCACAGAACTCTTGTCATTTCGTCGCCGTCCATTTCAACAAGCGGCGTTGTCATCTGAATTTTAGACATTGTTTATCTCTCCTTGATTTTAATTTAGTTATTTATATGTCAGCAGCATACTCCATACATGAAGACATACCACCTAAGAATACCTAATATTAACAAATGTAATGGGTAAAAAATATAGAAGAACCACTTATGAAAAGCTTTTTTGCTGCCGCACTTGCCGTTGTAGCAAAAGTGAAGCATGAATGGAACCATGAAAATTCCAAACGTCCAAATACTTTTTATCCAGCCTAACATACATATCTGGAATATGCAGAAAGAAATTCCCACACAGAAAAAGGCAGTCCACTTTGAACGAGTATTATTGCGGTATATAAAGAAGAACAAGCACCATAAAACATCGAAAAATATCCAATCACCGAATAATGACAATATGCATAAGCCTATTATGCCGAGGATCTTTACCGGTTTTGAACATTTGCCTTTATCCCAAAGCCATATTGCAAACAGACTCAGTAAAAGGGTATACAGTACACCAAATTGAGGAATAAAATGCCATGAATTTATTATTTGATGGTTTGCACCTACTGTTTCAGATACCATATAAATAGGCAGTTGTCCGAATTCAAAATACACAAAAGGCACCCATGACAGCAGAGCGAATATTCCAAGACGAAGTGCATATTTTTTTACGTTTCTGGTGTAATGATAGCCCTCAGCGACAAAATATGCCATAGTAGGACCTGTAAGACGTCCGATGAAGTGCATGACTTGCCCGAGTACGGAATCTATAGGAACAAAAGCCCATGCAATATGATCAATGAGCATAGCCGCAATAACTAAGTATTTCAGCTGGTTGCGGTTTAAAAAACCAGATTTTTCAATAAGAGCTATAAGACATTCCCCCTGCTGTTTTTCAAAGTACCAAGTAAAATGATACTGTTACCTCTTCTTGTCATTTTTATTCTTAAAAAGGCAAATTAGTAATATAATACCACTGTAAAGCAGTAATGCAAGTACTGTGAGAAGCGGATTTTCCTTAACAAAGGGGATAAGATCGGGCAGCCGCTTCAATAAAAGATATCTCTTATAGATAGCATATATTATAATTGGCATTAGTGCAGCTATAATTAAAAATATTAATGTGATTGCTAGTATTTTCTGACGTTTCATTTTACGCACACGTTTTTTCATAGTCTTTCGCATGAAATCATCTTTTGAAACATAGGTTGTTCTGTGCTTACTCATAATCTTGTCATATTGTTCAAATATTTCTTTTAACCCTTTAGATTTCATGTTTTAATCTCTCTATCTATAACGTCAATGCATTAAGCTTTAATTCTGATCAGTTTTTTGTTTTTTGCAGGAATGAGTTAGTCAAAAAGATTAAAAATAGCTTCTATCATAAATTCAATCAGTGCTGAAATAAAATCACTTCCTGAAAAAAATCTATGTTTTCTTTTACGATGCTTCTTTTTATTGTGCTTTTTATTTTTAGATTTAATTATTGCTTTCACTATTCTTGTGTAAATGGCGTGATTAGAATATACCCAACAATACCAACTACGACAACAGTAATACCGCTGATAATATCAACAGCTTTTGGTGATAACTTTGGAAATGCCTTTTTTAGCACAAAATCCATCAGTATATATACTCCTATAAGTGCAGCAACAAGCACAATATCATGCCATGAACGTACACGAATGTGTCGTCTTACACTTGTCATAAGAAAATCCATTGTATTTGCTCCTTCATATTACTTTAGATTTTCTCTTGTGTAATCAAGCAAACCGCCGGCAAGTATAATATCCTTGGCTCTTCCTGTCAGTTCACAAAGTACAGGAATATCTACATTAGTTGTTTTATTTGTAAGTGTAAGAGTAGTTTCGCCGTTTGAGATCTTCTCACGAACGTCAAGCAGTTCCAGTGTATCGCCTTCCTTGATACTGTCGTAATCTGCTTCATTTACGAATGTAAGCGGCAGAATACCTGCATTTACAAGATTAGCACGGTGGATTCTTGCAAAGCTCTTAACAAGAACAGCCTTAACACCAAGATAAAGCGGTGCGAGTGCAGCATGTTCTCTTGATGAACCCTGACCATAGTTAGAACCGCCTATGATAATACTCTTGCCCATTTCTTTAGCTCTTGATGGGAAATTCTCGTCACATACAGTAAAGCAGTGCTGAGAAATAGCAGGGATATTTGAACGCAGAGGAAGGATCTTAGCACCTGCCGGCATAATATGGTCAGTAGTGATATTGTCACCAACCTTAAGTGAGCAGCCGGCTGTTATAGTGTCTTCAAGCGGAGCTGTTTCAGGGAAAGGCTTGATGTTTGGACCACGGAGGATCTCAACCTTATCCATGTCTTCTTCAGCAGCCGGAAGAACGATCATATTATCATTTACTTTAAACTTTTCAGGAAGTACGAATTCAGGCATTTCACCAAGTTCTCTTGGATCGCTGAGATAACCTGTAATAGCAGAATATGCAGCAAGCTCTGGAGATACCAGATAGATCTGACCATCTTTTGTTCCGGAGCGTCCAAGGAAGTTTCTGTTGAATGTTCTAAGGGAAATACCACCGGAATTTGGAGCTTGACCCATACCGATACATGGACCGCAAGCACTTTCAAGTATTCTTGCACCTGCATCTATCATAATGCTCAAAAGACCCATATCAGCCATCATGTTAAGAACCTGCTTTGAACCCGGAGCAATAGCCAGAGAAACATCAGGATTTACAGTTTTGCCCTTGAGAATATGAGCAACCTTCATCATATCAAGGAGAGAAGAGTTTGTGCAAGAACCAATACAAACCTGATCTACCTTGAGTTTGCCGATTTCTTCAACAGACTTTACATTGTCTGGAGAATGTGGACAAGCAGCAAGAGGTACAAGTTCACTAAGATTTATTTCAACAACTTCATCATAAACAGCGTCCGGATCAGCAGCCTGAGCAGACCAAACATCGCCTCTGCCCTGTGCTTCAAGGAACTGCTTTGTAACTTCATCAGATGGGAAAATAGATGTGGTTGCACCCAGCTCAGCACCCATATTTGTGATAGTAGCTCTTTCCGGAACAGAAAGAGTTTTTACACCTTCGCCGCAGTATTCAATAACTTTGCCAACGCCGCCTTTAACAGAAAGTCTTTTCAGAACTTCCAGTATAACGTCCTTAGCCGCTACCCATGGAGAAAGCTTGCCAGTGAGTTCAACTTTTACAACCTTTGGACAGGTGATGTAATATGTACCGCCGCCCATAGCAACAGCAACATCAAGTCCGCCTGCACCCATAGCTATCATACCGATACCGCCGCCGGTTGGAGTATGGCTATCGGAGCCAATGAGAGTCTTGCCCGGAACACCGAAACGCTCAAGGTGTACCTGATGGCAAATACCATTGCCCGGACGAGAAAAATAGATACCATGTTTTTTTGCAACACTGCCTATAAATCTATGATCGTCAGCATTTTCAAAGCCGCTCTGAAGTGTATTGTGGTCTATATAAGCCACGCTTCTTTCTGTTTTGACACGAGGAACGCCCATTGCCTCGAATTCGAGATATGCCATTGTACCGGTTGCGTCTTGTGTAAGAGTTTGATCAATGCGAATACCGATTTCTTCGCCCTTGATCATTTCACCTTCAACAAGATGTGCACTCAAGATTTTTTCTGTCAGGGTAAGACCCATGTCCACCATTCCTTTCGTATTTAACATTTTGATATATGCGTATTATTTCACATATATATTATTGTATCAATTACGAGCGAGTTTGTCAAGAAATTCACAAAGATTCATTGTACTAAAATGAAAAAATATATTATAAACTGAACTTGCAGGCTGTTTGCAGAAAGGATGTGCGAGCTTTTATGATAGAGAAAATGCCTATAAATTTAAAACTCCTTTTAACTTTGAGTCAGGAAATATTTACAGAAGAGAGAGCCGACGTAATATATGAGTGCAGAAAACTTAAAGAAGAAGGAGATGAATCATACGAAATACGAAAAAAAAGGGCCGCAATGTCGGTGATTTTGGCTAAAATACAGAGAATTGACAATAAAGATTGATTTTAAAAAAAGAGTATGATATAATGAAAAGAAAAATCTCCATATAAAATATAAACAGGAGGTCTTTATGAATAATATGAATAATAAGACAATGGATTTACAGACAACATTATGGTATAAGCATCCGGCAAATGATTTTAACAGTGCATTGCCTGTTGGAAACGGCAGAATAGGCGGTATGGTATATGGCGGCACTGCTTTGGAGAAAATCAGCTTGAATGAAGATTCAGTTTGGTCGGGTGGAAAACGAGAGAGAAATAATCCCGATGCGTTTGAAGGCTTTAAAGAAATACGCCAGCTGCTTTCAGAAGAGAAAATACCAGAAGCAGAGAAGATAGCTTTTGAAAAAATGCAGGGCATTACTCCAAGCAGCAGGCATTATATGCCTCTTGGTACACTTTCAATTGAAATGGATTTTGAAGGCAAGGCACGTGAGTATAAAAGAATGCTTGACCTTAAAGCAGCTGTTGCATCAGTAAGTTTTACTGCAAATGAAATTGAATATGAACGTGAAGTATTTGTATCCGAACCTGATAGTGTAATGGTCATTCATATTAAATCAAGCGAGCCGGGAAAAGTCAATTTGCGTGCAAGTATTGATGGAAGAGATGATTTTTACGATGATTGTCGTCCATGCAAAGAGAATGCTATTTTATTTGACGGCGGAAGCGGCGGCAGAGGAGGAATATTTTTCGCCGCTGTACTCGGTATTACTTCCACAGGCGGTAAAGCATATACAAGAGGCGGAAAAGTGATTGCAGAAAATGCAGATGAAGTTACAATAATACTGTCTGTTGGTACAAGTTTTTATCATGGTGAAAATTATGAAGATTCAGCAGTTCTTGATGCTGAATTTGCCATGGAATCTACATACGATGAACTTGTTTACCGTCATATAAGTGATTACAAGGAATTGTTTGATAGAGTAGAGATCAATCTTGATGACAACAGTGATGGCGGAAGTGAACTTCCTACTGATGAACGCCTTAATCGCTTAAATGGCGATGAAGGTGATTATAAAGAATGCAAGCTTGACATTATGGATGCACAGCTTATGGCGTTATATTTTAATTATGGTAGATACCTTATGATTTCTGCCAGCCGTCCGGGTTCTCAGGCAATGAATCTTCAGGGTATATGGAATGAAGAGATGCTTCCTGCTTGGGGCAGCCGTTATACGATAAATGTAAATACACAGATGAATTATTGGCCGGCAGAGGTCTGCAACTTGTCTGAATGTCATGCTCCGCTTTTTGATTTGATAGAGCGTATGCGTGAACCGGGCAGAAAGACTGCAAAGGAAATGTATGGCTGCAATGGTTTTGTGTGTCATCATAATACAGATATATGGGGTGATACTGCACCTCAGGATCTCTGGATGCCGGCTACTATCTGGCCTATGGGTGCAGCATGGCTTTGCCTGCACATATATGAACATTATCTGTTTACAGGAGATAAAGAATTTTTAGCTGAAAAATACGATACTATGAGAGAAGCAGCACTTTTCTTTACAGAATATCTTATGGAAAATTCTCAGGGTCAGCTTGTTACAGGACCTTCTGTTTCTCCTGAAAATACATATAAAACAGAAAACGGTATAACCGGCAGCCTTTGCATTGGACCTACAATGGATACTGAAATAATCAGGAATCTTTTTACTGATGTAATAGAAAGCAGTAAAATACTTGGAAAAGATAAGGAATTTGCAAAGAAGCTGGAAGATATACTTTTAAAACTACCACCGCTTAAAATTGGAAAGTATGGTCAAATACAGGAATGGGCTGTTGATTATGATGAAGTAGAAGTTGGACATCGTCATATTTCACAACTGTTTGCACTGCATCCATCAAATCATATTTCACCTAATAAAACACCTGCACTTGCAAAGGCAGCACGAGCTACTCTTGTAAGAAGGCTTATTCACGGCGGCGGTCATACAGGCTGGAGCAGAGCGTGGATAATGAATATGTGGGCAAGACTAGGTGACGGCGGTATGGCATATGAAAATATGCGTCAGCTTCTTGCCAGCTCAACAAATCCTAATATGCTTGATTCACACCCGCCATTCCAGATCGATGGAAATTTTGGCGGTACAGCGGCAGTTGCTTCATGTCTTTTACAAAGCCACTGCGGAGAACTGCATCTTTTGCCGGCACTTCCTACTCCATGGAAAAACGGCAGCATAAAAGGTCTTTGTGCAAGAGGTGGATTTGAGGTAAGCATCAATTGGGAAGATAGTAAGCTTAAAAGTGCGGAAATTATATCTAAAAATGGCGGAATGTGTGTTGTTAGGTGTAATGAAGCAGTCAGCGTAAGCTGTGCAGATGGAGCTGTTAACGCAAAAACAGACGGCAGCGTTATTTCATTTATGTCGGAAGAAGGAAAAACATATTTAATAAAAGCATAAACAGAGGCGAATAATATGGCACTGAAAAAATATTTGACAGTTCTTATATCAGCAGTAATGCTTTTTGGAATGGTTGGCTGCAATGAGATAAATCAAACACCGCCACGTATTTATGAAAATACAGAGGCTCCTTTAATTACATCTACAGAGCCGATTGCTGCAAGTGCAGTAACAACTGTATCTGTAACAACGACAGCAGAACTTACCGGACCGGAATTTGCACAAATTCCGCTTCATGTTCCGGATATTTACACAGAAGAAGCAGAGCTTATATGTCAGGCTGAAGATCAGCCTTTGCCGGCATTATTTAAAACGATGAATGAAAAAACCGATTATACTGGCAGCGGATATATAAGCGGACTTAGCGGAGAACTTAATAATACATTTATATTTAATGCTGAGATACCTTCAGCACAGCATTATGATATTTCCGTTGTTGTGTGTGCCGAAGAAGGTGCGGAATGTACGGTTTTTGTAAACGATGAAGAAACAGAAAATATTATCATAGAAAGCAGCGATAGATTTATAAGTGCAACCATTCCGGGAATATATATGGAGACAGGGACAAATAAAATTTCCATTCAGCAGGTCAGCGGTGATATGCTGCTTGACTGTATAGAAATTCACAATAATATATCTCTTAAACCTGATACGTTTATATCAGCAGTGCCGGTTAATGAAAATGCTTCATCAGAAACAAAAACACTTTTGCAATTTTTATGCGATAATTATGGAAAGGCAATTATTTCCGGGCAGCAAGTTTCAGACAGCAGCAACAGTGAGATCGAACGCATATTTACAAGCACCGGAAAATATCCGGCGATTCGTTTTGCAGATATGTATTTGTACAGTCTGAACGGAGGAAGTTCAGCCAAGCAGGAAATAGTAAATTCTGCTGTTGAATGGAGCGAAAGCGGTGGTATAACAGGTCTTATGTGGCATTGGTTTGCACCTGTTGGAGAATCAGGCAAACTGGAAGAGAGTGAACAATTCAGTTTGAGCAGTGCAGTGACATTTGAAGACATAGCTTGTCTTACACCTTTGGAAATTGAAAATCTTGAGAAAAAAGGTGAAATTTCCAAAGAGTGTGCTGCGATAATTGAAGATATAGACAGTGTATCCGAAGGACTTAAGGAACTGAAAAATGCAGGCGTTCCGGTATTATGGCATCCACTGCATCAAGGCGGAGATGACTCTTATTGGTGGAACAGCAGCGGAAGTGATGTTTACCGATGGCTTTGGGATCTGGTCTATAAGAGGATGACAGAGTATCATAAACTTGATAATCTTTTGTGGGTATGGAGTGGAACAGATGAGGATTATTTGCCTTATAGCAGCGAATATGATATAGCAGCAGCGGATATTTACCTTGAGGAAAATGAAATATTTGGCAGCGGTTATGAGTCGTATTATGCATTGCAAAATATGACAGATGGAAAGCTTATAGCACTAAGCGAATGCAGTTCGCTTCCTGATATAACATCCGCCTTCCGTGATGGCAGTGTTTGGTCATATTTTGGCTTATGGTATGAGCCTTATCTTGAAAAAGAAGATAATCAATTTGTGGATACAGAAACGCTTATCAGGATATATAATTCCGAAGGCGTGCTTACACGTGATGATTATATAGAGTATTGCAGCAAGAGTAAAACGAGTGTTGCTGCTGATGAATCGATTATAGAGCAATAAAAAACGAGCTGTTTAAAGCTCGTTTTTTATTTATGATTTTATTCCCCTGTTTCACTTTTTTCTTCTGTTTTTAACCCCTACCACAGCAGCTGAACCGGCAACAAGAGCAATTGATAATGTAAACGGAATTACTGAGAA
>CALESG010000092.1 GCA_937907215.1 uncultured Ruminococcus sp. | reverse complement strand
ATAAGAATAGTCAAAAGATTCAGTGGACTTGCTGCATAATATGCCATCATAGCTATAAAATTAGAGCCTAATCCAGATTGCCATGTATAAAGCAATGATGAAAAACTTCTGAGTTTTCCATGAAGTATATTTGCAAAAGGAAAATATTGATGCCAGAAGTCTGTTACAAGTATCTGCCTGTCACCAAAAGGATGAACGCCCATAAATATCCAGCATATTCCCACTAAAATGCATGGCACAAAAAATGACAAAAGCAGATAGCATTTTGTATCTGCCTTATCTTTTTTGAGTTGTTTTTTTATTTCAGCTGACGCTTTGTTAGAAAAATCATCTTCAAACTCCGCAAACTTTTCAGAATTCATAAACACACCTCATATTAAAAAAGAACAACAACAGTTATAGCCGCACAAAGCATTATAAGCGTAAATATAAAAGAAATAACATCATTCATACCTGCTTTCATAATTTTCATCTTTGTGCGTCCCACATCTCCCCTGTAACATCTGCATTCCATTGCTGTTGCAAGCTCTTCGGCACGCCTGAATGAAGAAACAAAAAGCGGTATCAATACCGGAACAAGTGCCTTTGCCTTGTCTTTAAGCTTAGGCGAATCAAAGCCTGCACCTCTTGCCTTTTGAGCTGCAATTATTTTATCTGTTTCATCCATAAGAGTTGGAATAAACCTGAGGGCAATGGTCATCATCATTGCAAAAGAATGTACTGGAAAATGCAGTTTCTTCAATGGTGATAAAAGCCTTTCTATTGCATCAGTCAACTGAATCGGCGATGTAGTATAAGTGAGCAGCGATGAACCAATTATAAGAAAAATTATACGTACTATCATTCTGACCGCTGTAAACACGCCGTCTTCAGTAAGTTTAAAAATGCCAAGCTGAAAATAAATCGTGCCTTCCCTTATAAATATAATATCCAGAATCGCCGTCATAAGCAAAATCGGCAGCAAAGGCTTTATATTTTTTCCAAAAAGTTTAATTGGAAGTTTGGATAAAAAGAACGCAATAGTACAGTAAACCATACCAAATATGAGCGAATAGATCTCATTTCCCATAAACAGCATAACAATATACATAAGAGTCATGACTATTTTAAAACGTGGATCAAGTCTGTGAAGAAAGCTGTTGCCTGGAAAATATTGTCCTATTGTTATATCTTTCAGCATAAGACTTCACCTCCGTTTTTGCTTTTATAAAACTCTAAAATTTGTTTTGCTGCCTCATCTACTGTATAAATACTGTCATCAAGAGGAATGCCTCTATTTTTAAGTTCAATACAAATACGTGTTACTTCCGGAACAGCAAGACCCATTTTTTGAAGTTCTTCTGCACGTTTAAATACTTCTCTTGTATCGTCATAACAAAATATTCTGCCTTTATTCATTACAAGAAGCTTATCTGCATATCTTGACATATCTTCCATGCTGTGAGATACAAGCATAACAGTACAGCCTGTTTTTTTATGATAATTCTTTATTTCCGCAAGAATTTCTTCTCTGCCCATCGGATCAAGTCCGGCTGTCGGCTCATCAAGTATAAGAATCCTTGGACGCATCGCCATTACTCCGGCAATAGCAGCCCTTCTTTTTTGTCCTCCGGATAATGAAAATGGAGATTTTTCAAGCTGCTCTTCTGTAAGCTTTACAAATGCTGCTGCTTCATAAACACGTTCTCTAACCTCATTTTCGGTAAGTCCCATATTTAAAGGTCCAAATGCTATATCACGGTAAACCGTTTCTTCAAAAAGCTGATATTCAGGATATTGAAATACAAGTCCAACTTGAAAACGCAAATCCCTAAGATTATTTTTATCAGACCATATATCTCTATCTTTTATATATATGTGACCTGATGTAGGTTTTAACAACCCATTGAAATGCTGCATAAGTGTTGACTTTCCCGATCCGGTAGAGCCTATTACCCCAACAAAAGTACCTTCCTCTATCTCCAAATTCACATGGTCAACTGCCGTTTTTTCAAATGGCGTTCCAATGCTGTATTGATATGTCAGTTCTTCTGTACGTAATATTACCACTGCTAACTCCTTTATTTTACCAATAACTTCATAAGGGTATCTACACAAGTTTCTTCGTTAATCGCATTAACTGAAACAGGTACTCCTAAATTTTTTAATTTCCAGAGAAGTTCTGTGCTTTGCGGAACATCAAGTCCTACTGCCTGTAAAAGCTCCGGCTTTGTAAAAACATTTTCAGGAGAATTATCTATTATTACTTTCCCATCATCTATAACAATTACACGATCCGCCTCTACTGCTTCGTCCATGTAGTGAGTAATAAGTAAAACTGTAATTCCATATTTTTCTCTAAGCATATGAATAGTTTTCATTACCTCACTTCTGCCCTTAGGATCCAGCATTGCTGTTGGTTCATCAAGAATAATACAGTCAGGACGCATTGCAATAATTCCCGCAATAGCTACTCTTTGCTTTTGACCTCCGGAAAGCTGTGAAGGTGCATGAAATCTATGATCATACATATCTACAGCATTTAGTGCTTCATCAACACGAGCTCTTATTTCTTCGGAAGGAAGTCCCAAATTTTCAGGTCCAAATGCAACATCATCTTCAACTATAGTTGCTACTATCTGATTATCCGGATTTTGAAAAACCATTCCGACATGACGACGTATCTCATATATATTTTCATCATCACTTGTATCAAGACCGTTGGCAAAAACTTTACCTGAAGTTGGGACAAGGATTCCATTAAAAATCCTTGCCAACGTTGATTTTCCTGAACCGTTATGACCAAGCACTGCAACAAAAGAACCTTTTGCTATTTCAAGTGATATATCCTTTAAAACATCGTCCGAAGTTCTGTTGCCGTTTTCATCTGTATAATAAAAACTTAGATGTTCTGCTGAAAGCTGAATACTCATAGTTTCATGCAATGTCCTTTCTTAAATTAGATCCTCATTCACTTTGCCATATAGCTGTATTTCCGCAAGGCAAAACCATCCCGCTTTTCAAAACCGGCAAGCCGATCTCATCAAAAGTTACATTTCCATTGAAATTTTTCTTTAAAACACTTCCCAATATGTATCCCATTACAGAAGGTGAAAGTCCTGTTGTATAACTATTTATAAGAAAGAAAAGAGGATCGTCACTAAGTACGCCTGAGCAAAGCTTTACTAAATCATATACACAATCTTCAAGCTTCCAAACCTCACCGCCGGGACCTCTGCCGTAACTTGGCGGATCCATTATAACAGCATCATATTTTCTTCCTCTGCGTATTTCACGGGCAACGAATTTCTCGCAATCATCCACTATCCATCTTATAGGCTTATCAGTCATGCCGGAAAAAGCCGCATTTTCTCTTGCCCACTGAACCATGCCTTTTGAAGCATCTACATGACATACCGATGCTCCTGCTCTTGCACAAGCAAGCGTAGCACCGCCTGTATATGCAAAAAGATTTAAAACTGAAATTGGTCTTCCTGCATTTTTTATCTTATCAGCAACAAAATCCCAGTTTACAGCCTGCTCTGGAAAAAGTCCCATATGCTTAAATCCAGTAGGCTGTATTTTAAAATTAAGTTCCAGCGGCTCATAATTAAGCTGCCAAGATTCAGGAAGTTTTTTTGAAAAGCTCCAGCTTCCGCCGCCTGTTGATGAACGTGTGTAATGGCCGTGTGCATTTTTCCACTCAGAAATATTTTTTGGTGTATGCCAAATTATTTGAGGATCGGGTCGTATAAGTGTAACTCCGTTCCACACCTCTAATTTTTCCTGAGAAGATGTATCCAGAATACAATACTCTTTCCAACGATCTGCTGCTCTCAAAATATTCGCTCCTTCATTTTTTATTTATGTATAAATTTCTCAATTGCTGCTGCTATATTTTTGCAGGCTTCTTTCATAAGAGCCGCATCTTTAGCCTCTACCATAACACGGATCAAAGGTTCTGTACCGCTTTCACGAACAAGAATTCTTCCGTCATCGCCAAGTTTTTCTTCGTAAGATGACATAACAGCCTTGACATTTTCATCATCTCTCCATACATTTCTATGCTTTGATTCTATGCGAACATTTAACATAAGCTGTGGAAAAGATTCCATAACAGAAGCAAGCTCACTCATTTTCTTGCCGGAATTTACAAGTATTTCAATAATCTTAGCACCGGACAGCTGACCGTCACCAGTTGTCGCATGGTCAAGAAATATAATGTGACCACTCTGTTCTCCGCCTATGTTATAACCCTTTTCAAGCATTTTTTCAAGGACATATCTGTCGCCTACTTTTGTGGCAGCAGTTTCAATTCCTTCACGTTTTGCAAAATGGAAAAATCCAAGGTTTGACATTATTGTAACAACAGCAGTATTGTTTTTAAGACTTCCATTATTTTTCATAGCATTCGCAGCTATTGCAATAAGCTTATCTCCGTCAACAAGATCACCGTTTTCATCAACTGCAAGGCATCTGTCAGCATCACCATCAAATGCAAGACCAGCATCACAGCCATGTTCCTTTACATATGCCATAAGATTTTCCATATGGGTTGAACCGCATTTATCATTTATATTTGTACCATCCGGCTCTGCACTAAGCATATCAACACGTGCTCCAAGCTTTTCAAAAAGCTTTTTTGCAGTAACAGACGAACTTCCGTTTGCACAATCCAGTGCAAGATATACACCATTTAAATTTGTATCAATGCAGCTTGTAATATAGTCAATATAATCATCTTTTGCTGCTGTATAATCCATTATTTTACCGATTTCAGTGTGAGATTTTAAGACAATATTTTCAGGCTCATCAAGTATAAGCTTTTCAATTTCCTCTTCTACTGAATCAGGAAGTTTATATCCCGTAGCGGCAAAAAGCTTGATTCCATTGAATTCAACACTGTTGTGAGATGCTGAAATCATAACGCCGGCATCAGCACCTTTTGTGCGTACAAGATATGCAACAGCAGGTGTTGGAACAACACCGAGTCGTACAACATCAGCACCTACAGAACATATTCCTGCACAAAGTGCTGCTTCCAAAACATCTGATGAAATTCTTGTATCCTTACCTATAAAAATACATGGTTTTTTAGAAGTTTCATTAGTAAGAACAAGCGCTGCTGCACGACCGATCTGCATTGCAAGTTCGCAGGTAAGTTCTGTGATCGCAATTCCTCTTGCACCATCTGTTCCAAATAATCTACCCATAATTAAGCATACTCCTTTGTAAGTTTTTTATAATTTTACAATATTAAATTTATTTTATGACATTTACAGCATTGACATCTGACCAGAATTTTCAGGAGGAATATTTCTGCCTGTATTCTGCTTTTTAAAACCTAAATGTTCATATGCAAGATCAGTAGCACATCTGCCTCTTGGAGTTCTTGAAAGAAAACCAAGCTGCATAAGATAAGGTTCACACACATCTTCCAATGTAACCGTTTCTTCACCAAGTGCCGATGCCAAAGTTTCCAATCCTACAGGACCTCCGCCATATCCTTTTATGATCATTTCAAGCATTCTTCTGTCATTGCTGTCAAGACCTAAATTATCTATTTCCAATCTGTCAAGTGCGATCATAGCAATTTCTTTTGTGATCTCACCATTTCCCATAACATCTGCAAAGTCACGAACACGCTTCGATAATCGATTCGCTATACGTGGCGTACCTCTTGAACGTCTTGCAATTTCCATTGCACCATCAAGCGAACATGGTATTTCCAGAATCATACTGCTCCTTCGTACAATATCACTAAGCTGATCTGGTGTATATAGCTCCAGACGTTGAATCACGCCAAATCTATCACGAAGCGGACTTGAAAGCTGTCCTGCTCTTGTTGTAGCACCTACAAGTGTGAATGGATTAAGGTCTATACGCAGCGAACGTGCGGAAGGTCCTTTTCCCATAATAATATCAATTGCATGGTCTTCAAGTGCGGGATATAATATTTCTTCAACAGAACGTGAAAGCCTGTGTATCTCATCAATAAACAAAACATCACCGGTTTGAAGATTTGTAAGAAGTGCTGCAAGATCTCCCGGTTTTTCAATGGCAGGACCTGTTGTAACTCTAAGATTTACGCCCATTTCTCTTGCAATAATTGCAGAAAGTGTAGTTTTTCCAAGACCTGGCGGGCCATAGAGCAAAACATGATCAAGCACATCTCCTCTTCTTTTAGCAGCTTCAATATATATAGCCATATTTTCTTTTACTTTATCCTGACCTATATATTCATGAAGTGACTGAGGACGCAGTGATAATTCTATATCATTGTCTTCCGGCATTTGCTCAGGTGCTGTCATTCTTTGTTCAAAAGACATATCGCTTGTTTCAATCATTTTGCCACCTCCATAAAGAATATTTAACTGCGTCTTCCGATTTGTTTAAGTGTTTCTTTTATCATATCTTCCGACGACATTTCTTTGTCAAGCTGCAAAAGCATTGGCATAACCTCTTCCTTGGAATATCCAAGTACCATGAGAGCAGACATAGCATCATTTAATGCAGAATCATCACGATAAACTGCACTTTCAGAAAGCAAACTCCAATCAGAATTTCCATTCTCCTTAGCAATTTTATCCTTAAGCTCCAATACAATACGCTGTGCCGTTTTAGCGCCTATTCCCTTGCTTTTTGTAAGCGTCTTACTGTCATTAGATGCTACGACCAGCGCAAATCTATCTGCTGTAAGGTCTGATAAAATCGCAAGTGCTGCTTTAGGTCCTACACCGGATACTGATGTAAGCATTTCAAAGCAGCGTAGTTCTTGCATATTTGCAAATCCAAAAAGCTCTGCCGCATCTTCTCTTACTGAAAGATGTGTATAAAGTATAACTTCATCACCTATACTTCCTATTTCCGAAAGTGTTACCCGAGTAGTACGGCACGCATATCCAACACCTGCACATTCAACAACAGCAAGTTCAGATTGTTTAGCTATAAGTTTTCCATGTACACTATAAATCATACAGTTCTTGTTGCCCTCTTTTCTGCCTCATGCAGCATCATTCCAGTATGTGAATGACCATGGCAAATAGCAATAGCAAGTGCGTCAGCTGCATCATCAGGCTTAGGTATCTGTTCCAAACGAAGAATCCTTCTTGTAAGATCCATAACCTGTTTCTTTTCAGCTTTGCCATAACCAACAACCGCCATTTTAACCTGCAAAGGCGTATATTCATAAAGCGGAATATTTTTTTGCGCTGCACAAAGTATTATAACACCTCTTGCCTGTGCAACGTCTATTACCGTCTTTTGATTGCTTGTAAAATATAAACGTTCAAGAGCGATACAATCAGGCTTCCAACGATCTATAAGAAAATCAAGATCATTATATATTGCAGTCAGTCTTTCTGAAAATACAGTTCCTGCTTCTGTAGTTATCGCACCATATTCTAAAGGCACAAAATTCATTCCGGCATAATCTACCACACCAAAACCTACAATAGCATATCCAGGGTCTATTCCAAGTATTCTCACTTTAAAAGCCTCCAGCTCTGTCCTTTAAATTTATACGTATATTTTATTATATCAAAATAAGCAGCGTTTTTCAATAGCTATTAAAAAAAATATCTTGATTTCTGAAAAAAAAATATGTATAATAAAAGAAACAAAATTATATGAGAGGTTTAATAATATGAATTTAAATGAAATACGTACACAAATCGATACTATGGATAGGGAAATTCTTGAGCTTTTCCAAAAGAGAATGAATCTTTGCAAAGAAGTTGCGGCTTATAAAAAAGAAAACAATCTTCCTATTTTTCAAGAAGAACGTGAAGCTCAGATTCTAAACAAAATGGAAAACGTCGCAGCCGACGATATGAAAACAGGTGTTAGAGAGCTTTTTACTGTCATTATGGATATAAGCAAACAGCTCCAAATGCAGATAATTTCCAGCGATGAAGAAACACATGAAATTTCCTATCCTGATTTTAAAAATGCTGAAAAGGTAGGATGTCAAGGCTGTGCCGGAGCAAATTCCGAAGCTGCTACAAAAATTTTCTTCCCAAATCATGAACCTATTTATTATCCATCTTTTCATCAAGTCTTTGAAGCTGTTGAATCTGGTGAAATTAAATATGGTGTACTTCCAATTTATAATAGTACTGCTGGTTCTGTAACACAAACATATGACCTTATGGGTAAATACAACTTCTTCATAACCGCTGTAAACCATGTGGAGGTTGCCAATTGTCTTGCAGTGCGTCCTGAAACTAAAATGGAAGAAATAAAAAGAGTCTACTCTCACCCTCAGGCACTTTCTCAATGTTCTGATTTTATCAAGAAAAATCATCTTAAAATAAAAGATTATGATAATACAGCAACTGCTGCAAGAATGGTAGCCGAAAGCAATGAATCCATTGCTGCAATATGCTCTGAAAGATGTGCAAAGCTTAATGGTTTAAAGATTCTTCAAACACGAATTTCAAATGTACTTCCAAACTTCACTCGTTTTATTTGCATTACAAAGGAACTTGAAGTTTCTCCAAATGCTGATGTTATTTCAGTTATGCTTACTCTTCCAAACGTTCCTGGTGTACTTAGCAAACTGCTTATGAAATTCTTCCTGCAAAACATCGACCTTGTAAAAATTGAAAACCGACCAATACGTGACGGAAGCTTTGATGTTGTATTTTATATAGATTTTAAAGGCAATGTACGTGATAAAAATACATCTCTATTTATAACAGAACTTTGCAAAAGCTGTAAAAAGTTCAAATTGCTTGGAAATTCAGTTTCATTTTAGAACGTGTTCACATAAAATGAATGTGCGAATTTTCAAGCGTAATTTTGGTGAACAAAAGACGAAAAAGTGAAAACATACTGTCCAGCAGTCGTCAAAATTTGCCGAAAGGGCGTGCATTACATTTTTATGTTAGCACGCTCTAATATTATAACATAACATACAATCATGATCTTTATATACTGCTGTTTTTAGTGTTTTTAATAATAGAATAACAGTATGAATTATTTTTTAATTTCTGCTTGACAAACAAAAATAAATGTGCTACACTTGATAATATAGTGTTGTATCATGCATACAACACATAAAAGCATGATTATTATAATATTATTTCACTTTACATCAGGAGGAAGAACAATGGGTAAATCCAAAAAAATAATAATAGGAACTGTTTCGGGAATTACTGCTGTGGCTGTAGCAGTCTGTGGTGTTTTGGTCTGGAAACATGGCAGCGGAACAAAAGATTCTGACGGTTTGGCTTATGTATGTTCTGTTTCCGAAATAAATACTGCTGTTTCTAGTGTTTCAAATATGCAGTTTTCAGGAATCGTTGAACCTCAGGAAGTAAAAGATATAAAAGTTGACCTTTCTAATAAAGTCATTTCCGAAATATCTGTAGAAGAAGGCGATCATGTAAAAGTGGGAGATCCCCTATTTAAATATGATATTGAATCAATGCAGCTTGAACTTCAACAAGGTGAAGTTGAAATTGAAAGAATGAATAATGAAATAAATTCAAGTCAGCAGGAAATAGAGCAGCTTGAAAATGAAAAATATTATGCAGATGCCGATGATCAGCTTACATATACAACTCAAATTCAATCACTTCAAACAGATATAGATAAAAATAAATATGATATAAAAACAAAAGAAATTGAACTTGAAAAACTGAAAAAAACAATTAAAAATGCTACTGTAAAGGCTGAGATTTCAGGAACTGTACAATCACTTAAAACTGTAGAACAACTTCAGTCAGATGGCAGCAATGTACTTATGAAAATCATGTCTGACGGAGATTTTCGTGTTAAATGCACTATAAGTGAACAAAATATGCAGTTTATACACACAGAACAAGAAGTTCAGGTTCATTCTCGTGTAGATGATAGCATATGGACGGGTTCTATTACTTCAATAGGTTCCGAAGCCGAAAGCAAAAATAATGATAATTTTTATTATGGTAATGGTTCAGATGACGAAATGACAACAGCATCAAAATATCCGTTTTATGTAACACTTGATTCCAGCGATGGTCTTATGCTCGGACAGCATATTCTTGTCACTCCAGATCAAGGCAGCACTATTAAAAAGGACGGCATATGGCTTTACTCTGATTATATTATTACTGATGAAGACGACACTTGTTATGTCTGGGCAGAAGGTTCGGGAAATAAACTTGAAAAGAGAAAAATAGAAATCGGTCAAAGTGATGATATTATGGGCGATTGCGAAATAATAAGTGGTATTGATGAAGACGACAAAATAGCATTTCCATCTGATTCTTACAAAGAAGGTATGCGTACTACAGAAAATGAAGAAGACATTGTTAATAATGAAAACAATGGAGAGCCTATCGACATGCCTGCAATAGATGATGATATGCCAATGGAAGACGGCGATATGCCAATAGAAGATGGTGATATGCCTGTAGTAGATGAAGATATTGAAAATGACGTTCCTTTAGATGCATATTCTGGTGTAGATGTGAAGGGCGGTGCTGTAGATGTTAATTGAACTTAATAATATTTGTAAATCATATTATCAAGGAAAAGATGCTGTTCCTGTACTATTTGATATAAGCTTAAATGTTGATGAAGGCGAGTATCTGGCAATTATGGGACCATCTGGTTCAGGTAAATCAACACTTATGAATATTATAGGTCTTCTTGATTTGCAGACTTCCGGATTATATAAATTTGACGGACAAGATGTTGGAAAATGTACGGATAATCAGCTTTCTGTTATTAGAAATAAAAAGATAGGATTTGTTTTCCAAAATTTTAATCTGCTTCCACGTCAATCTATAGTTGAAAATGTTGCACTGCCGCTTTTATATGCAGGTGTAAAAAAGAAAGAACGCACAGAAAGAGCAAAAGAGATGCTTGTTCGTGTAGGACTGGAAGAACGAATGAGCTTTAAACCTACACAATTATCCGGCGGTCAAAAGCAAAGAGTTGCTATTGCCCGTGCTATGGTTACTCACCCACGAATGCTGCTTGCCGATGAACCTACAGGTGCACTTGATACAAATTCCGGAGAACAGGTAATGAAACTTTTTCACGAGCTTAACAGCGAAGGTGTAACAATTGTAATGATCACACATGAACATGAAATTGCAAATCATGCCGGCAGGATCGTAACCATACGTGATGGCAGACTGGAACAAAGCGGATTTACTGAAAAAGATTCAAAGCAGGAGGACAATGTATTATGACAAAAGGCAAAAGAATACTTACAGCTGCTGTTTGCCTTGTAGTTGCTGCGGGCGGTGTAACAGGCGGTGCAATGTTCTATCGTGCAAACCAGTCTAAAAAACACAAAGTAGAAGTCATTCCTGTTTCCAATATTATGGAACAATACTGGGGCGATGAAATATACATGGATGGTATAGTTTCAGCCAGCAATAACCACAGCGTTATTTTATCAAACGATCAGCTTGTCGAAAGAGTTCTTGTAAAAGAAGGCGATATTGTAAAAAAAGGTACGCCTTTGCTTGATTATGATATGATGGCTGTTGAACTTGAAGTAGCACAAAAAAAGACAAGTCTTGCTTTGGCTGAAGATCATGTGCGTCAGGCTGAAAGAGAACTGGAAAAGCTTAAAAATCTTCGTCCATCAGAAGAAATGCCTGATTTTGATGATGACTTTTTTGAACCGGATGATTTTGGAGAACCTGATATGCCATCAAATATTCTATCAGAAGTAAAAGATGTTTCGGAAGCAGCAGCAGGCGACGGAAGTTCTAATTCACCATATCAGTTTGCGTGCAGTGAAAGTACTGTTGTACGCACAAGCGTTCTTGAGCAAATTAGCAATACTAACAGCAGAGCAGTATTTGTTGTTTATGATGAAACCGGATATGCAGTTTACGCTTGGATCATATCTGCCGATTCATTATCCGGAATTCCATTTGCAGATTGGACACTCGGAGAACATATAACACTTACAGAAGATGGCGGTGTACAAATAAGCGGCAATGGAACATGGTATGGAATAGTCCAAGTAGGCGGCTCTTTTGATTATGACCCAGCAGGTATAAACACTGATGAGCCTACAGAACCACCAACAGAAGAAACTACAGAACCATCAACAGATAATACAGAAAATACGGAAAATACAGACAATACAGATGAAACATCTCCGGATGATTTAATACAGCCAGTGGCATTTATAAATCCTTTATCTGAAATAAAACCACTAGCATCTAAAAACGAATCTGAAGATTATATGTACTCACGTTCAGAATTGCAATATAAAATTTCACAGCAAGAATTAGAGATCCATTCTATGGAAATTGAAGTGAAAAAGGCTAAAATCGAATATGATGCTGCACTTGAAAAACAAAAAAATCCGCAAGAACTTTCTAAAATTGACGGCGTTGTATCAAAGGTTGCAAAATCCGTTGAAGAACTTGAAATAAATGAACCTTATATTGTTGTACGTGGTGAAGGAAGCGTTATGATTCAAGGCAATGCAAGTGAAATGTATCTTGATGAAATCAAACCCGGAACAATTATAAATGTAAGTTCATGGGATACAGGTGAAATGGTATCTGCACGTGTAACAGAAGTAGGCAATGTACCAACATCTTACGATGGTTCTCAGGACTATGGACAAAATCCAAACAGCAGCCTTTATCCATTTCGTGCAATAGTGGAAGATGAATGTGATCTTACTGTTGGAAATTATATAAGTATAACATTCTCAGGTGAAGTTTCAAACAATAATTTCTATATTCCTCTTAGCTATGTAAGACAAGAAGACGGCCAGTACTATGTTATGAAAGAATCCAAGGACGGAAAACTTGAAAAACAAATCATTCAGACAGGAAAAATTATTTATGGTGGTTATTCTATCGAGGTGATTTCTGGTCTGAGTGAGTCTGATCACATTTGTTTCCCTTATGGAAAATATGTAACTGAAGGTGCAGTTGTCAAAAAGAAAAACGATACATCTTATTAAGGAGATATGACATATGCTGGAAAATATACGTTTATCCTTGCAAGGAATTCTCTCACACAAAGTACGTTCAATTCTTACTATGCTTGGTATTATAATAGGAATTGCAGCAATTATTGCCATTGTTTCTACTATTAAAGGTACTAATGAGCAGATAAAAAACAATCTCATTGGTTCGGGAAACAATGCAGTTGCAGTACAGCTTTATCAAAATGATTATCCTTATGATTTTTCATATCAAGACACTCCAGATGGTGTTCAGGTGGTATCTGATGATATTAAAAAGCAAATATCTGAATTCGATGAAATCGAATCAGTTTCATTTTATCGTACACGTACTTATTGTGATAATGTTTATTACAAAAAGAATCAGTTCGATGGCGCAATGTTTGGAGTCGACAGCAATTATTTTGACACAGCAGGATACCAAATACAAAAAGGCAGAGGCTTTACCAGCAACGAATATAACAATAGTGCAAAAGTTGTAATACTTGACAGCACAGCTGTAAAGAGTTTGTTTTCATCTGAAGATCCAATAGGTCAAACTATTGATATTGGAACCGAACCTTTTGTAGTAATTGGTATTGCAATAGAATCCAATCCATTTGAACCCGTTATAAATTCAGAAGAAGACTACTGGACATATATGCAAAGCTCAAGCGGAAAAATGTTTATTCCAAGTGAATCATGGTCTGTAGCATATAAATATGATGAACCGGAAAGCTGCCTTGCCAAGGCAGTAGATACGGATAGTATGCCTACAGTAGGCAAAAAGGTTTCTGATATTTTAAATACTACAATTCAAATAACAGACGATAGTGAAAATCAGGTAAAATATCAAAGCGAAGATATTTTAGGTCAGGCAAAATCTTTGCAGGATTTGAGTTCTTCTACAAATACTATGCTCATATGGATCGCAAGTATCTCACTGCTTGTAGGAGGTATAGGCGTAATGAATATCATGCTGGTATCTGTTACCGAGCGTACACGTGAGATTGGTCTTAAAAAAGCTTTAGGCGCTAAAAAAAGACGCATATTGATACAATTTCTTACAGAAGCATCTGTACTTACAAGTATCGGAGGCATTATCGGTGTTGGAATTGGCATAGGTCTTGCACAGCTTATTTCAAAAATAGCTTCCGTTCCTGTATCAATAAGTTCACTATCCATTGTAGTTTCTGTAATATTCTCAATGATAGTTGGTATTGTTTTCGGTCTTATCCCATCTGTAAAAGCATCCAATCTTAATCCTATAGACGCTTTGCGTTATGAATAAAAACTTAGTGGCTGTTGCGGAAATTTCATCTGCAACAGCCTTTGCTGTTTTATGCTGTTATCTTTAACTAATGTTTTATTTCAACAAAAAATATAATTTCTTCATTGACATTATAGGATATTATGCGGTATAATATATAATAAAATATAATTTTATTATATATTATAAATAACAGAAGCTGTTAATATATCATAAATATTAAAAAAATATATTTAAGCATAACGGAGGAAAAAACAATGAAAATTACAAATGACATTTTTTATGTTGGTGTGAATGATCACAAAAGTGACCTTTTTGAAGGACAGTATATTATTCCAAATGGTATGGCGTATAATTCATATGTCATTACAGATGAAAAAATTGCGGTCATGGATACTGTCGACAAAAATTTCACAGATGAATGGCTTGCAAATATTAAATCTATTTTAAATGAAAGAGAACCAGATTATCTTATTATACATCATATGGAACCGGATCATTCTGCAAATATAGCAGCTTTCATGAATATTTATAAAAATACTTTAATCGTTTCTTCTTTAAAAGCATTCACAATGATGAAAAACTTCTTTGGCACTGATTACAATGACAGAAGAATCGTTGTAAGCGAAAATGATACGCTTGAACTTGGAAAGCATACTCTTACATTTATGACTGCACCAATGGTTCATTGGCCGGAAGTAATTGTTTCATATGACAGAACTGATAAGGTACTGTTTTCTGCTGATGCATTTGGTAAATTCGGTGCAATCGATACAGATGAAGATTGGGCTTGTGAAGCAAGACGTTATTATTTTGGAATCGTAGGTAAATACGGCGTTCAGGTGCAGATGCTTCTAAAAAAAGCAGCCAAAATTGATATAGATATTATATGTCCTTTGCACGGTCCTGTTCTTAGCGAGAATATTAAATATTATATAGGACTTTATAACACATGGTCATCATACGAAGCAGAAAAGGAAGGCATTGTAATTACATATACATCTGTTTATGGCAATACTGAAAAAGCAGTAAAACTTCTGGCAGAAAAACTTAATGAAAAGGGTTGCCCGAAGGTATCTGTTTTCGACCTTGCAAGATGTGATATGGCAGAAGCCGTTGAAGATGCATTCAAATATAATAAACTTGTTCTTGCCACAACAACTTATAACGGCGATATTTTCCCATTTATGAAGGAATTTATAAATCACCTTACAGAAAAGAATTATCAGAACCGCACAGTTGCATTTATAGAAAATGGCAGCTGGGCACCTACCGCCGCTAAAGTCATGGCGAAAATGCTTGAAAATTCTAAAAATTTAATATTTGCAGAAAACGGTGTTAAAATAATTTCATCCGTCAGTGATGAAAATCTTGCACAAATAGATGCCTTGGCTGATGAACTTTTGAAAAAATGATTTTATAATAATGATTTTATAATAAAAGGAGTTTAAAAAATGAGTTTTAATAAGAATTTTATTTGGGGTACAGCTACCGCTGCGTATCAGATTGAGGGTGCCTACAATGAAGATGGAAAAGGTCTTAATATATTTGATACATTTTGCAAAATACATGGAAATATTTTAAACGATGATAACGGTGAAATTGCTTGCGACCATTATCACCTTTTTAAAGAAGATATAGCTATTATGAAAAAGCTTGGCATTAAAGCGTATAGATTTTCCATAAGCTGGTCAAGAATACTTCCAGAAGGAACAGGAAGAATAAATTATTCCGGAATAAAGTTTTATAACGAACTTATAGATTGTCTGCTTGAAAATGGCATCGAACCTTTTATAACTTTATATCATTGGGATCTTCCGCTTGCACTTGATAAAAAAGGAGGCTGGAGAAATCCAGACATCGTAAAGTGGTTTGCAGAATATGCACAAGTAGTTTCAATGAATTTTTCTGATAGAGTAAAGAATTTCTTTACAATAAATGAGCCGCAGGTTATAGTAGGACTCGGTTATCAATCAGGAGGACTTGCACCTGGATTAAAACTTACAGATCCGGAACTTTTTGAAGTTATGCACAATATTTTAAAGGCTCACGGTGCAGCAGTGGCGGCACTTAGAATTTTCGGCAAGCAAAAGCTTAATATCGGTTATGCACCATGTGGCTGTATGAATATCCCTGAAACAAATTCCGCAGAGGATATAGACGCTGCACGCCGTTCAATGTTTGAATTTGACGATCCATCATTTGCTCCAAGCAGTATTAGCTGGTACAGTGACCCTATTATATTTGGAAAATATCCAGAACGTGAGATGGAATTTTGTGAGCAATATATGCCTAAAATAACTGAAAGTGATATGAAACTTATCAGTCAGCCAATAGAATTTTTGGGTCACAATATTTACTGGGGTATGACAGTATCCGGAAAAAGCGGCAAAATCGAACTTGTAAAAGATCCGGGCGGATTTAAGAACGCACCGCATAACTGGCCTGTTACTCACGACTGCATATATTGGGGTTCTAAATTTATAACAGAACGATACAAAAAGCCACTTATTATAAGTGAAAACGGAAAGTCATGTCTTGATACTATAGCTGCTGATGGAAAAGTTCATGATGAAAGTAGAATAAATTATCTTAATGGTTACTTAAGCGGACTTAAAAAAGCCGTTGAAGAAGGCGTAGATGTAAGAGGTTATTTCCTCTGGTCACTGCTTGATAATTTTGAATGGGCTTATGGCTATAGCGAAAGATTTGGAATAGTTCATGTAGACTATGAAACTCAAAAGAGAACCATTAAAGATTCAGCATATTTCTACAGCGATGTTATAAAAACTAACGGTGATAATTTGAAATAATCTTATTTATAAAAATTAAAACAATAAACATAATGCCCTTGATTATTAAATAAATCAAGGGCATTTCCTAATGCGTTTTTAAAATTTCTTAATAAAAAGGGGAAAACCGCAAGATGTTGCGGATCCTGCGGTATTTGAGTTTATACGATTTAATTACTTAAACCACTTTGTATATAGTATAACTTAAATGACTCAAATAATCAATGACAAATCATGCAGAAATTGTTGCATTTTAAGCCAAATGTATAAATTGCAGCTTTTTTTAAATATAATTAAACATCTTTAAAATAAAAAGCCATGTAGTAAGTGTAAATGCACTGAGCAATGTAGTAAGCATTACTGTACAAGCGGTTATTGTGCCTTTATGCCCAAAGTTTTTCGCCATTACAAAACAGCTTCCTGTAGTAGCACTTCCAAGCATTACAAGAATAGATATTATTTTTTCATCTCTAAATCCAAGCAATATTGCAATAGGAAGAAATATTGCACAAAAAACTACAAGTTTCAAAGCGGCAACGCCGACTGATATAAGTGTATTTCCTTTTACATCTTGAAGTTTAAATGATGCTCCCAGTGCTATTAGTGAAAGCGGCGTTGCTGTAGCAGCAAGATAAGAAACGGTCTTTGAGAATATTTCAGGCTGAGGTATTTTAAGAACTGCCCACAATAATCCTACAGCAATACCTAAAATTATTGGATTAGTAATCACCTCTTTTATTGTCTTTAGAACAATTTCTTTTCTGCTTCTGTCTTTATTATTATTTGGAGATGTTATCGAAAGTGCTGTAACAGCAACAACATTGTATAAAGGAACTGTAGCGATTATCATTGGTACAGCCATTGTTGACGTGCCGTAAATATTTGTAACAAAAGCCATTCCAAGAATTGCTGCACTGCTGCGGTAAGATGCTTGTATTATTTCTCCACGCTCTGATTTATTTTTTCTTAACAACGAAAAAAGAATCGCTATTATTATACAGCATATGGTTGCAGCAAAACAGAAAATCATAAATTCAGCATCCCATAATTTATTTATATCAGCAGTTGAAAGATCTTTAAATAAAAGAGCAGGCAAAAGAGCTTTAAATACAAATTGATTAAGTTTTTTAACTGAATGGTCATCTAAAAGTTTGACCTTGTAAAAAAAAGTGCCAAGTACCATCAAAAGAAAAATAGGTACTGTTGCATTAAGACTGAATGAAAGATTTTGAGTGAAAGTATTCATAAATTCCTCTTCTTCCTATAATTTTATTAACAGCTATATATTATATCATCTGTTTATTGCTTTTTTAAGAATTGACTGTTTCTTTTTATATTGCTTAATATATTTGATTTGGCTGAACTTAAAAATATTCTTCTTGATGATAAATAAATATACATATAATTATAAGACGAATTAACTGGACAAATTTTTTCATGTGTGATATAATTATATAAGAACTTATTTTTAAATAAGTTCTAAAATTAAATAAATTCGGTGCTTAAATGCACACTGTAATTCAGGAGGAAAATAAATGAAATATCTCGTTGTATTATGTGACGGCATGGCCGATTACCCTATTGAAGAACTTGATGGAAAAACACCTCTGGAGTATGCTAATGTACCAAATATGGATACTCTTGTAAAAACTGCTAAAGTCGGTCTTGTCAAAACAGTTCAAGATGGAATGAAACCCGGAAGTGATGTTGCAAATCTTTCTGTGCTTGGCTATGATCCAATGATTTATTACACCGGACGTTCTCCATTGGAAGCCGGAAGTATAGGCATAGACATGAAAAAAACAGATGTTTCTCTGAGATGCAATCTTGTAACTGTAAGCGATGAATCTGCATATGAGGATAAAACCCTTGTTGATTATTGTGCTGGCGATATTTCAACAGAAGAAGCAAGAATTCTTATTGAATATATTGAAAAAGAACTTGGCTGTGATGAATTCCATTTCTATACAGGCGTAGCATACAGACACTGTCTTATTTGGGATAATGGCACAACCGACCTCGGTGGACTCACACCTCCACACGACATTACAGGCAAGCCTGTTCGTGAATATCTCCCTAATAAACTAAGCGGAAACTCTGCAAAATTACAAGAACTTATGGAAAAATCTTATGAGCTTCTTAAAGATCATCCTATAAATAAGGCAAGAGTAGAAAAAGGTCTTAATCCTGCTAACAGTATCTGGCTTTGGGGTGAAGGAGTTCGTGCTGAACTTGATAATTTCAAAGAAAAGTATGGACTCAAAGCATCTATGATCTCTGCTGTCGATCTTTTAAAAGGCATAGGAAAATTCTCCGGCATGAGTGTTATAAATGTTGACGGTGCTACTGGTTATATTGATACTAACTTTGATGGCAAAGCAGATGCTGCAATTAAGGAATTTGAAAATGGTCAGGACTTTGTTTATATTCATGTAGAAGCTCCTGATGAATGCGGACATCGTGCAGAAATTAAAAACAAGGTTCGTGCAATTGAAATAATTGATGAAAAAATATTAGGTCCTGTAACAAATGCACTTAGAAAAATGGGTGATTTTAAAGTCATGGTAACACCTGACCACGCTACCCCACTTTCTCTTAAAACACATACAAACGATCCCATTCCATTCTTTATCTATGACAGCAGAAAGCCTGAAAAGGGGGCAGATCACTTTAATGAAAAAACTGCCAAGGAATCAGGACTGTATATTGATGAAGGATTTACAATTATGAAGGATTTTGCTGATGCGAAAAAATAAAACTCATTTTAAACATGATGAAATTATCTTAAGGCGTGCGTATCGTTTTATATTTATAACCATTATAATAGCTTACGTTTTTATATGCATTCTAGCTGTATATGCTGTAAGCGTTATCGATAGAAATGATGTTGTACGTCAAATAGATAAAAATGTAAACTCTATTACTGCATATCTTGAACACGGCTCAAATACAAAAGAACTTGCTGAACAGGAATTTCTTGATGAATACTGTACAAAGACACGTGTAATTTCTGTTATGATTTATGATGTATCAGAACTGGAAGAAAATGAATCAACCCTTGAAAAAATACGTGTAACTGTTGATGCAGAAGAAGTAAGCGTCTTTTCAAGTGATGGTAAAGTTATTGCTACAACAGCAACTTACAGCAATAATGTTGAACTTGAGAATGATTTTAAAGAACATTTTAGAGAGCCAAATTATAATAATGCAGTATTAAACGATAAATCGGATACACCATATATTGCAGCGGCAGCCCAGCTTTCTGATAATAAATATATGATTCAAATAAAATATGACGCAAAACCTATGATCACTATTATGGATAATTCATCTATTGATTCTGTTGCCAAAAACTTTCCTCTATATTCAAAAGGAAGCACTGCTTTGATTGATGCTGAAAACTTTACATATGTAAGCCATACTGATAAGAGCAAAATAGGTTTGCCATGTTCAATCAATCCGGAAAATTTTCATAGAAACAAAAGCAAATTTGATGAGATCATCTCTGGTGAAAATGTTATGGTACGTTATCATAAATATAAAGATTATATTATAGCTGCAATAATACCATATTCTGATATTTTCGATTCAAGCTATGCAGTTCTTTGCTGGATGATAGGCGGTGAAATCCTTATACTTATAGTAACAGCTCTTGCTATGCGTATGGCTAAGATAAGGATATTAAAACAGCTTGACTCCAAACAGGGAAAAAATAAAAATAAACAAAAAAAATAAAATATATCTTGTTAAAAAAGACTGCTGCAAGACTTAAACTTGCCGCAGTCTTTTTAATAATTTTAAAAATCTGTATGTTAACCAAAATATTTGTCTTCCCAGACATCAATTGCAAGACAATTCTCCCAGTCCGATCTATTCTCTTCATTTTTTTGAATATCAATGAGTTCAGAAAACGCCTTTCTTATCACTTCGCTCTCTACTTCGAGTTCTATTCCAACAACTCCATATTTATCTTGTTCTTCAAGAGAATAAAACTTTTCCATATCTTTACAGCTTGCAGTATCAATATTATCTTCTGTATAACCGCATTTATCAAGCGGCAGATTTTCATATAACTCTTTAAATGATGGAAATATATGCAGTGCCAAAACACGAGCCTTAACAGAAAATTCTTCATTTTCTATATTGACAAACTCAATAATATCACCAATTTCAAGCTTACGACGTTTTTCATCATATAACCTTAGCTCAATTTTCTTCTTTCCTTGTCTTATTTTCCTGTATGGTTCAGGATTCAGCTTCATATGATGTAAAGCCATTTTATCACCTTCCTGATTTTTTTATTTTTTCTATTTGAAAGTCATATCTATCCCTCAAATAATACATTTTCATTATACTACTATATACAAAATGTGTCAACATATTTTATTTGTTTTGCCCAATTATTTTTTAAAAAAATGCTATTGACAAATTTGAATAAAAATGTTATACTTATTTTATAATTATTCATAAACCGTTGAGGCGGAAGTAACGGTAATAATGATTCTACAGAGAGTTCGGGCAGCTGGAAGCCGAGCGAAAAACAGATTATCAAATGGACCGCTGAGGGCGTAGTCAAATGCTTATGAAAATATGCAAAGTATTCTACGACGTTAAGACATACGTTAGTTGTCGTGGGTATATCTCTTATATATCCTACTGAGAGCATAGCATAAAGCTGTGAACCAAGGTGGCACCACGGATAAAGATTTTATTCGTCCTTGACAGAAGTTACTTATTTCTGTCAAGGATGTTTTGTTTTATGACAGAATAAAATATCATTAAATTTATTTTAAAATTATCTTGGAGGTAAACAATATGAATTTAAACGGAATTGATTTTGACACTTATTTCAGAAATTATCCTGATATTAATGGATACTTTGGAAAATACGGCGGTTCTTATATACCTGATGAACTTAAAAAAGCTATGGACGAAATTACAGAAGCTTATCTGACAATATGCAAATCAAGCAAATTTATAGGTGAACTTAGAAGAATCCGCAAAGAATTTCAAGGAAGACCTACTCCTGTATCTCATCTGGAACGTCTTTCCAACAGCCTTGGCAATGTACAGCTTTATGTAAAGCGTGAAGACCTTAATCATACCGGAGCACATAAGCTCAATCACTGCATGGGTGAAGCTCTGCTTGCTAAATATATGGGTAAGAAAAAGGTTATTGCTGAAACCGGTGCCGGTCAGCATGGTGTTGCTCTTGCAACTGCTGCTGCATATTTTGGTTTGGAATGTGATATTTATATGGGTGCTGTAGATATTAAAAAGCAAGCTCCTAATGTTGCAAGAATGAAAATACTTGGTGCTAATGTAGTTGAAGTAACTGACGGTCTGCAAACACTTAAAGAAGCAGTTGACGCAGCATTCGCAGCTTATTCAAGAGATTATAAGGACTGTATTTATTGTATAGGCTCTGTAGTCGGTCCTCATCCATTCCCAATGATGGTACGTGATTTCCAGAGTGTTGTTGGTATTGAAGCAAAAGAACAGTTTAAAGAAATGACAGGTGAACTTCCTGACGCTGTTGTTGCTTGTGTAGGCGGCGGCTCTAATGCTATGGGTATGTTTTCCGGATTCCTAAATGAACCGGTTGAAATATACGGCGTTGAGCCTTTGGGAAGAGGCACAAAAATGGGCGACCATGCTGCAAGCTTGCAGTTCGGATCAGAAGGTGTTATGCACGGATTTAACAGCATTATGCTTAAAGACGAAGAAGGTAATCCTGCACCTGTATATTCTGTTGCAAGCGGTCTTGATTATCCATCATCAGGTCCTGAACATGCATTCCTTCGTGATGCTGGAAGAGTTAAATATGATGTTGTAAATGACGAAGAAACTATTGACGCATTCTTCAAACTTTCCAGAATGGAAGGAATTATTCCAGCTATCGAAAGCTCTCATGCTGTTGCATATGCCATAAAACTTGCCAAGAAAATGGAACGTGGTTCAATTCTCATCAATCTCTCCGGCAGAGGTGATAAGGATATGGATTATATTATTGAAAAATACGGCATAAGATAAATTTTAATCTTTAAATAAAAATCTTCACAAGAGAAATAAATACTCTCTTGTGAAGATTTTTTATATTTATACATTTTCACGATCTATAAATTTAAGGCGAATTATACTAAATATACTCATTATAATACAGAATAAAATCAGTATAAACCATACTAAAATAAGATGTGACGCTGTATAATCATAAGCATCAACAGCAGATCTTTCAAGAAAAATCTCGGGATTTTTAATTGTTATTTTCAAAGGAAGATCCGGATCATTAAGATTACCTATACTGCCCATCGCCTCTATTCCCCATTTACTTATTGTTATATCGGCAATAATTTCTGTTGCACCTTCCAAATCAAACAGAACTCCTGACAGTACAAGCTGTAAAATCAGAACAAAAGGCATTGTAGTCATAGCAGTTGCGGGATTTTTAACAAGTGAAGATATAAATATTCCCATAATATCGGAGCTAAACATAATAAGATATATCGTTAAGGCATATTCAAATAAAGCGTGCGGAAAAATCAATCCTTCAGTTGGAAAATCTACAAAACAACAATATGTAATCATAAGTATTATCATCTGAACAAAACATATTATAGATTGATATGTTATATGCGATATTACATAAGAAGATATGTTAAGCCCAGAACGATGTTCATACTGCAATATATCACGTTCTTTACATATTGACTGAATTGAATTAAAAATACCTATCCATATACTTGCACATACAATTGAAAAAAAGCCTGATTTTGTATCTTCAAATGATTCAAACATATCAGGACCTACAACACCGCAAACTACAATTGATATTATAGCTCCGAATATTATAAAGTTCCAACCATGTTCATTTCGAAAAATTCTAAAATGCTTTTTTATGTATATGGATATTTGTTTTTTTAAAGAAATGCTTCTCATACAGTTCACTTCCTATAAACATTAAATTTCTTTATGAATTCATCTGCACGATCTTCTCCGCCTTCATCGGCAGGATTGATTCTTAAAATAATATCCTGAAGATTGCTGACTTCAAAAAATTGTAAAGCTCTTTCAACTGTTCCATAAAATGCAAGATGTCCACTTCCATCCATCTTGCTTTTAGCCAAAACTATAATTTTTGTGAAAAGATCCTGAGCATTATTTGGTGCATGAGTAATAGTCATTACTATTTTATCCTGCAACGCAAGCTTATGAAGTATTTCCATAAGATGACGTGAATTTACTCCATCAAGACCTGAATCAGGTTCATCAAGAAAAAACAATCCCGGGTCTACGACCGCTTCTATAGCAACGCATACACGCTTTTTCTGTCCGCCGGAAAGCTTTGAAAAAAGACTTGTCCTGTGATTTGCCAATGCGAGCATTGAAATAACAGAATCTACACGTGCCATAAGTTCAGCATCAGAAATATCAGACGGCAATTTAATTCTTGCAGCATCAATGATAGCATTCTCAACGGTTTCATTTGAACGTACTAATGAAAATTGAGGAACATATCCTATTCTATATTTCAACTGATTAAAATTATTATATAAATCAATGCCATTTAAAAGTATTTGTCCCTTAGCTTTTCTAAGTCCTAAAACAGCATTCATAAATGTTGTTTTCCCAGCACCCGAACCACCAAGAATAAGCACAAATTCTCCGCTTGGAACATCTATATTTATATTTTTTATAAGTTCCTTTTTTTGATATGGAAATTTATTGCTGCGAACCGACTTGTTATCTATTCTGATTTGAAGTAACTGTCCGGCTCTTGTATTTATGCTGTATGCAAGTTCATCATAAAAAAATACAAATCGTGCATCAAAAATCTGAATAACATCTCCCGGAAAAACCTCTGTGGCATTTGTTATTCTTCTGTTATTTACAAAAACACTTCCACTAATTGAAGAATCATATAAATACCATTTATTCATATTTTTTCTGAATAAAGCATGATAAAGCATAAAACGGACATCTTTTACTGATATATCACATCTTTCATCACGTCCTATTGAAACAACTTCCTTTTTATCGAGTTTAATACGAATCCATTTTCCATCTAAACCTTTTTTCATATTTTCGATAAATTCAGGACTCATCTTTTTACTGATGTGTTCAAGCTTTTTCACATCACGTTTTGCTATCTGATTACCACATTTTGGACAAAACGGAGCATCAGCTTTTACATTATACCCGCACCTAGGACAAAATATCGTTTTACTATTTTCCCGCCTTTCTAAAGACTTAGAGCTTCCTGAATCATCATCATCAAAACCAACTACTTTATTAAATTTGTTTATCGCCATTAAAACACCTTCCAATAACCCAGTTACAAGTTTAATCTGATGTACTTTCTATATTCATATCCACATCCTCTGTATTTACATCAGCTTTATTATAATTATCAATACTCAGTTTTATATCTGTATCGCATTTAGCTTTTAGATCTGTATAACCGTCAATTATTCCCATAATATTCTTAAGATCAGAATTATTTTCAAGCTTGTCTGATATAACATCAAGAGCATCTAAACTAAAATTTAAATTCATACCTATTTTGCAAGGATAATTATCGCTGTCACTTTTCCAAGAAAACTCTACATCGCTAAAGTCTATAATATCTTTGCTGTTTACTTCTATTAAATCACTTTTTCCGCCAAGCAAAACAACAAACAAAGACAAAAGCATACTTTTATCAAAACCGCCTGAATCTACAAGCTCGAACAATTTTATTGTACCGCTTATTTCTTTACATCCATCTTTACTCTCAAGGCTCAAATCACTATTCTTTTCAAGCTTATCGTGACTTTTAAATATATCACTCAAAGAAAATTTACTTGATGGAAAAGATTTTGCGATCATATTATTACTTGCAAAATTGTCCGCAGTTACAGGCTCTTGGTCTTTGAATAATTCAGGCAAAGCTGTTTGATTTTCCTGCCATTTGCTTCCAGTTTCATTATCCTTACATAAAACTTTATATTTATCATCTTTTATATGCATAAATATAATATTATCATCTGATTCAGCACGCATGATCATTTCAGCATTATCAATATCATATTCTACATCACCTTTATATGCAACCGGAACATCAAAAGTTTGTGTCGATACAATAGGAAGATCAACACTTATTGTGTTACTTGCATTTAATTCAAACGAAAAAGATTCTGCGTGAGAAAGCTTATTCACCGAATACAAAAGCTGCCAACATGGATCGGTGCAAAAAACAACACATCCCACAGCAATACTTCCTGCCAACAAAACTGCAACAGCTGCTGATGCTATTTTTAATGCCAAATGTTTTTTCTTTGGCTTAGATTCTTCTTCCGATTGGCTCGTTTTTAATGTTATCGGTTCGCCGCATTTTTTGCAAAACTTCATTTTGACATTGATCTCACTGCCACATTTGGGACAAAACATATATATCAACTCCATTTCTAAAACCTAAAAAGTAATAAAAATCCATAACAATTATACATCTTTTGACATATATTGTCAACCTGAACACTAAACATACAAATCCATATGAATACAGGTTCTAAAGATTCTCTTGAAATATTTAAAATAATATATTATAATAAGTATAATATTATAAGAACCTGTCTTCACAAGATGCAGCAAACATCTTTTCGTAAAATTTTGCCGCTTACTGCGTCAAAAATCCTTGCTATACGTCAGTATGCCTGCGAATTTTTTTCTTATAATCGGCAAAATTATGCTCGAAAATCCGCACACTGATCTTATGAAGACAGGTTCTAAAAATCGAAAGGAAAATAACATGTCAGCTATAAATGAAATCACTGATAAAACAGACCCTATGCTAAAAATATTTGCAGGTTTTTCCGAACCTCAGCTTCTTCACTGGAACGAACCGGCTCCCGGTGTTTTTATTGCAGAAAGTCCAAAGGTCATAGAACGTGCGATCAACGGAGGGTATGAACCTATTGTTCTACTTATGAATAGACGTGATATAAACGGCGAAGCAGCTGAAATAATAAAAATGTGCAAGAATACACCGATTTTTACCGGTGATGAAGATACTATCGTATCTATCACAGGATTTAAACTAATAAGAGGTGCATTATGTGCTATGAAAAGAAAGACACTTCCAACAGTGCAGGAAATATGTAAAAGTAAACGACGTATCGCAGTGCTTGAAAATATTGTTAACCCTACAAATGTAGGTGCGATTTTTAGAAGTGCCGCTGCACTTAATATAGATGCAGTTTTACTTACTAAATGCTGTAGTGATCCATTATACAGACGTTCATCAAGAGTAAGCATGGGAACAGTATTTCAAGTGCCATGGACTTATATGAAAACATCTTTGACAGATATTGAAATGCTAAAATCACTCGGTTTTAAAACTGCTGCTATGGCTCTGGAAAATGATTCAGTCAATATAGATAACAGTGAACTTATGAATGAAGACCGTCTTGCTATAATACTTGGAACAGAAGGTGACGGTCTATCTATAAATACTATTTCACAAAGCGACTATACAGTATGCATTCCAATGTCACATAATGTAGATTCCCTAAATGTTGCTGCTGCAAGTGCTGTTGCATTCTGGCAGCTTGGAAATAGAAAAAAATAAAATATGCAATTAGAACTTGTGTTTATAAGGAAGTGATACGGTTTTTCTAGCATAATTTTGACGAATGCAAATCGAAAAAGCGAAATCATACTGACGTATGGTGAGATTTTGTTGGCGCAGCAATCGTCAAGATTTGCCAAAAAAACGTGCGGCTTATCCTATGAACATAGGTTCTTATATCACAGAAATAATTTATATAAATATAAAAGAGGCTGATGTAGAGTTTTGAAATACATCAGTCTTTTTATTGTTTTCATTTACAAAACAAGCATATCGCCGCCTGACAGAAGGCATTGTATACTGTAAATGATTAAAAAGCGAATGTGAAGGTCATAGAGTGGTCGAGCCGGCGACAGCTTATTTTTAATTTTCACTCGTTATTTTATTAAAAGCACTCTTCACGGCGCAGTCTTCTAAGATCTGCTCTCCTCTCTGCTGCTTTCCATTCCTCACGTTCTTCATCAGTTTCAAGAATAAGCTTTGGTACTTCAGTGGGGTTTTCATTCTCATCAAGTGCAACCATTACAAGATATGCTGTATTTATAAGCTTTCTTGTACCATTTAAATTTTCAACATATGTTTTTGTACATACTTCCATAGAGGTTCTTTTAACATAAGTGATGTACCCATGAATTATTATAGTATCATTTGGATGTGCAGGTGCTTGAAATGTAAGTGTATCAACTACAGCTGTTGTAACGTTTCTTCCAGAATGACGTCTTGCAACAACAGCTGCAACAACATCTATCCATTCCATAAGCTGTCCGCCAAAAAGCCTGTTATAACCATTTATATTTGCCTGCGTTAAAACCTGTACTTGCTCTGAACATGAATCTTTTACTCTCTTTTTCATTTCAATTTTTTCCTTTCAAAATTTAATTTGTAAGTATTATACAGCATTTCTACTCTCTTGTCAAGGATATTGTATAATGATATATTTATGTGTAAACCAAGTGAAATTATTATCTTTTTACTTGCACCACAAACGTTTTTTTGATATAATAAAGATTATTATAATAATAGGAGGAAAGTTTATGCTAGAATTAAAAGGTATTACTAAAGATTACCTTGCCGGTGAAAATACAGTTCATGCACTAAAAGGCATCGACCTTAAATTTAGGCAAAATGAATTTGTATCGATACTCGGTCCATCGGGATGCGGAAAAACCACCATGCTTAATATAATAGGTGGTCTTGATGGATACACAAAAGGCGATCTTATAATCAATGGCAAGTCTACAAAATCATTTAAAGCTCGTGATTGGGATGCTTATAGAAATCATTCCATTGGATTTGTATTTCAAAGCTATAATCTTATTCCACACCAAACAGTTCTTCAAAACGTAGAACTCGCATTAACACTTTCCGGCGTTTCAAAATCAGAACGCAGAAAACGTGCTAAAGAAGCACTTAGGCAAGTAGGGCTTGAAAATCAATTTCATAAAAAACCAGGAGAAATGTCTGGCGGACAAATGCAGCGTGTTGCAATTGCACGTGCACTTGTAAACAATCCTGATATTATTCTTGCTGATGAACCTACAGGTGCTCTTGATACTGAAACAAGCATTCAGGTAATGGAAATATTAAAAAATGTTGCCAAAGATCGCCTTGTAATTATGGTAACACATAATCCTGAATTGGCAGAACAATATTCATCAAGAATTATAAAAGTACTTGATGGCGTAATAAAGAACGACAGCAAGCCTTTAAGCGAAACTGAAATAAAAGAAGAAATAAAAAAATATACTTCAAGTTCTGAAAACAATAAAAAAATCAAAAAGCCTTCCATGTCATTTGCCACTTCTTTTTCACTTTCACTAAAAAATCTCTTTACTAAAAAAGGACGTACTATTCTTACATCATTTGCAGGAAGCATAGGCATTATAGGTATCGCTCTGGTTCTAGCAATTTCACAGGGATTTTCAACCTATATAAATGATGTACAGGAAGAAACTCTCTCATCTTATCCTCTTACCATTCAAAAAACAAATGTAGATCTTGGAACACTTATGCAAACATTTATGGGAAAAGCATCTGAAGATTATGACCATGATAATAACGGCGTATATGAACGTCCTGCTGTATATAATATTGTAGAATCATTCACAAATATTGAAACTTCCGAAAATGATTTGCGTTCATTTAAAAAATATATTGAAGAAGAATACTCAAAGTCAAAAACTGATGATGAATCAAAACTTCATGACGCTATAAACGGCATTCAATATTCTTATGATCTTGATCTACAGGTCTTTACTAAAAATGTAGACGGCAATATAATACATTCAGATTCTGAAGAATTATTGCAGGATCTTATGAAGGAATTCATGAATATAGATATGTCTGCTATGAATAAAATGCAGGAAAGCGTGGGAATGTCATCGGATTCACCTATGATGTCGATGATGTCCGGAGGAATGTCATCTCAAACATGGCAGCAGCTTCTCCCTGGCGATGACGGAGAACCAATAAATGATCTGCTTAAAAAGCAATATGATGTGGTTTATGGTCAGTGGCCAAAAAATTATGACGAAATCGTAATTGTGCTTGATGAAAACAACGAAATTGATGATGTTACATTATATGCACTTGGATTGCAGCCTAAAGAAAATATGGATAATATTGTAAATGCTGCTATAAATCAGGAAAAGCTTCCGGAAAGACAGGCTCAGAACTGGACCTATGAAGAAATTTGCAATATGGATTTTCGCACTGTTCTTAATTCCGACTGCTATAGCTATGATGTAAATACAGGATTGTATAATGACCTTCGTAATACCGATGCTGGTATCAGATACCTTTATGACAATGGCATTCCATTGAAAGTAACAGGTATTATTCGACCAAATGAAGATACATCCTCAACTATGCTTTCCGGTGCAATCTGTTATACCAATGGTTTAACTGAATATGTAATCGAACATAGTAAAAATTCTGACGCCATAAATGCACAGCTTGAAGATAAATCTACTGATATATTTACCGGTCTGCCTTTTAAGGAAACAACAGGCGAACTCACAGATAAGGAAAAAGAAGAAGAATTCAAAAGCTATATTGATTCACTCGAAGATGATGGAAAGGCTGCTGCTTACATTAAAATAAAGTCCATACCAAGCAAAGATGAACTTGAAAAAATGACAAACGACAGCATAAAGGGTCTTACTCGTGAAGACATGGAAAAAACTATGGAAGACGCTCTTTCACAACAAATGGGAATGAGCAAAAATGCAATATCATCATACACTGAATCTATGACTGATGAAGAACTTACAGAAGTATTTACTGCTATGACCCAAGAACAGATAAAGGCACAATATGCAGCCGATGTTCAGGAACAAATGTCTCAAATGAAACCGGAAGAATTACTTGGCTCTCTTACAGCAGAAATGAAGACATTCACAACAGAACAGTTTGCTGAATTCTATGATGAAATACTTGTATTTTCTGAATCTACATATGAAGATAATCTTAATGCTATGGGTTACCTCGATCTTGAAGACCCATCTTCTATAAATATATATGCCTCATCATTTGAAAATAAAGATATTATTACAGATGCTATAGCTGATTATAATAAAAATGTAGATGAACTTTCAGAAATTAAATATACTGATTATATTGGTATTATGATGTCTTCTATAACACTTATAATTGATACTATAACATATGTTCTTATCGCATTTGTTGCAATATCTCTTATTGTATCATCAATTATGATAGCAGTTATAACTTTAATATCGGTTCAGGAACGTACAAAGGAGATAGGTATTCTGCGTGCTATTGGTGCTTCAAAGAAAAATGTATCTCGTATGTTCAATGCAGAAACTCTCATAATCGGCTTAACCTCGGGTCTGCTTGGAGTTATAGTAACATATCTGCTTTGCATTCCAATAAATTCACTTGTCCACAGCATTACAGGTATTATGAATCTTAACGCTATACTTCCTGTTGGAGCTGCAATAATACTTGTAATTATAAGTATGACTCTTAATCTTTTATCAGGTCTTATCCCTTCAAGAAGTGCAGCTAAAAAGGATCCTGTCGTAGCACTTCGTTCTGAATAATTAACGAACTTACGCCATCTCGATCGCCCTATAACGCCCACAACCAGTGGGCGTTATTCTTGTTTGGTAAATACAAAAAGGCTGCTGAAAATTAAACTTTGCAGCAGCTATATTATTAGAACTTGTTCTTAAACATAAATAAGACAATCACGGCTGAATACTTTTAGTTCAGCCGTGACTTTATTTGTATATATAATTTTTATATAATCACTCTACTTCTCAAGAGGCTGATTAGAAAGCTTTTTCATTGCAGGAATAAACATTCCGCCAACAGCATTGCCTGTTATTGCAAGTGCGAAATACAATAGTGCATTTGGAACATCTGGACATCCACTGAAAAAATAATAAAACATATCTGCAACACAGTGATTAAATCCACAGATAATAAATACTACTACCGGAAATACAACTCCAAAAAGTGCACCTGCAAAATTACCTTTTGCACGGCACTGCCTGTTTGCTTCAACTGCTATAAACATAAGCATTCCACAAAATATTGAAAGTATAAATATGCTTAAAGGATTATCATGAATCTTTCCATCAACAGTAGCGGCAACACGTTCCTGCAATGTAATATCCATTCCAGAAATTACAGATGTAAAGAATCTTGTCTGCCTAAGCAGTACAGCTGCCACTAAAGCACCTAATGCATTTGAAACAAGTGTTACAAGAACTTCCAAAATATATGACGGTTCTCGATTTACAATATAGCCGACCTTACCGGTAAACAATCCATACTTAAATTGTACAATTGTAAAAAGTCCAAGTGCGAATAAAAATGCACCAATATATTTATTATCACTTGAAAGGCTTACCATTCCACCTACGCCAAGTGTAAAACCAGAAAGAATTCCATCAATTATAAATGAAACAATTTTATTCTTCTGCTTTTTTTCAGTATACATTTCCGCACTTCCTTTATTCTACAAATACGCTAAATGCACGGTAAGTCATATAAACATCAAGCTTTGATACAACTTCAAACGGTGCGTGCATACAAAGTACAGGCACTCCAACATCTATTGTATCTACATCAAGATTTGCAATATAAGCAGCAACAGTACCGCCACCGCCTGCATCTACCTTACCAAGTTCACCTGTCTGCCATACTACATTTTTAGAATCAAGCAATCTGCGTACAACACCTACAAATTCAGCAGAGGCATCAGATGTGCCGGATTTGCCTCTTGCTCCTGTAAACTTTGTAACACAAACTCCTCTGTTGATATATGCACAGTTTTTCTGTTCCATTACATCTGGGAATGTTGGGTCAAATGCTGCATTTACGTCAGCTGAAAGACACTGAGATGCACTTAAAACGTGTCTTCCCTTTGCACCAAAGCAGTCAGCTAAATCATCAATAAAATACTTGAGATATGCTGAACAAAGACCTGTATTGCCATCGCTGCCTGTTTCTTCCTTATCAGTAAGAACGACTACTGCTGTATGAACAGGAGCTTTACAATCAACAATTGCTCTGAGTGCAGGATAAGCACATACTCTGTCATCATGTCCATAACTGCCGATCATGCTGCGGTCAAAACCTACATCACAAGTATGATATGCCGGAACAGCTTCCAGTTCAGCTGAAATAAAATCATCCTCTGTCATACCATATTTTTCATTTAGTATATTTAATATACCAAGTTTTACAGATTCGCTTTCTTCATCATTATTAAATGGAAGAGAACCAACAAGAATGTTAAGCTCTTCACCTCTAAGAAGTGAACCTGCCGGACGCTTCATCTGCTCTTCTGCCAGATGCGGAAGTAAATCTGTAACACAAAAAACAGGATCACCTTCGTCTTCACCGATGTTTACAACAACAGTGCTTCCATCAGATTTTACAACAACACCATGCAGTGACAATGGCATTGCACCCCACTGATATTTCTTAATTCCACCATAATAATGCGTTTTGAAAAGTGCCATTTCATGATCTTCGTAAAGAGGATTCTGTTTTAGATCAAGACGTGGTGAATCAATATGAGCAGCACAAATATGCACACCATCTGTAATTGACGCACTGCCAATAACGGCAGCAATAATTGCCTTGCCACGATTATTGCGATAAACCTTGTCACCTGCTTTTAATGTCATTCCAACCTGAAACGGCACAAAGCCATTATCCTTTAAGATTTTTTCTGCATTTGCACAAGCTTCTCTTTCTGTCTTGGAAGCATTTAAAAACTCCATATAATCCTTTGCAAAGTTATCGCTTGCAGCTTTTTCTTCAATGCTTATACGCTTAGCTGCATGTTTATTTTTAGAAAACAGCTTCTCTTTAAGTTCCTTTGACACTGAATTTTCTTCCATGATTTTTCCTCCTTAAAATTTATCATTATAATATTCAATAACCTTTTCTGCAACTTCCTTTGAAACTGCATTAAGATTTTCTTTGTCCTTATTATTTTTTATAATAAAATCAGAATGTGCTATAAAAAACGTTTCCGGCAGCTGTGAATCAATTCTTGCCTGAGCCTGATCATTGCTAAGATCGTCACGTTCCATTATTCTTACAAGACGCAGAGGTTCTCTTGCAACAACAGATATAATAAGTTCACAAAAATCATCTGCACGGCTCTCAAATAATGTAGGTGCATCAAGCAGTATCATTTTTTGTCCACTGTCTGCATACCTGTGGATCTCCTGCAATATATAACCCATAATATACGGATACATTATAGAATTAAGCAGTTCTTTCTTTTTACTGTCGCTAAATACTATCTTTGCAAGCTCTTTACGATTAAGAGTCCCGTCTTCTGCAATTACATTTTCAGGAAAACAGTCTTCTATTTCATGAAGGCATTTACTGCCCTTTTTTACTACTTCTCTGGAAATATGATCTGCATCTATAAGTGCAAATCCACATTGCCTAAAAACTTTTGATACGGTACTTTTACCAGCACCGGTTTGTCCAGTAAGTCCAACTACCATAACATCCCCAAGACTGTTCATACCTGTATCACCTCAAATCCGGCAGCTCTTATCAAGCGATTATAAACAGCAAGTCCCACACCATCTGCCTTGGGGGCTCGTACATATACAGTATCTGCATTAAGTGAATCCATTTCTCTCAAACGTGCGAATATATTATGAGCTTGCTGTATGCTGTCGCCGCCATAATTAAATGCAGCAACACTTATTTCATTTTTATTATCATTATCAAATATAAGAGCATATACTCCTTCTTTAGAATGTGCATTTACATAATTACAAAACTCAGAATACTCTCCTTCGACCATAATAATATGTGCCTTAGGTGAATAGTGCTTATATTTCATTCCAGGTGAACGAACTATCTGTCCTTCCTGTAATTCATGCAAAATAGCAGGGTCTATGATCACATTGTCAACAACTTTAAGCAAATCTTCACGTGTTACTCCACCCGGTCTAAGTATTCTAACCGTATTGCAGTTTTCAAAAGAAATAACAGTAGATTCAACTCCGACACTGCATTCACCGCCATCAATAATTGCTGCAATTTTCCCATTCATATCACGCATCATATGCGATGCTTTAGTAGGACTTGGATAGCCAGAAATATTTCCAGATGGTGCAGCAATAGGAAGTCCTGATTTTTTAATAAGCATAAGTGCAGCTTCATGATTTGGCATACGTATACCTACAGTATTCAGTCCGCCTGATGTTATCATAGGTATACAGCTATTCTTTTTTAATATCATTGTAAGAGGACCAGGCCAAAATTTTTCTGCCAGCCTATATGCCATATCAGGTATATCTTCTGCAAGCTCAGACAACATCTCAACATCAGCAATATGCACAATAAGAGGATTATCAGAAGGTCTGCCTTTTGCAGCAAAAATATTTGCAACCGCTTCAGGGTTACAAGCATTAGCCGCTAAACCATATACAGTTTCAGTGGGCATTCCAATAAGCTCACCCTTTTTTAAAAGCTCTGCTGCTCTGTCTATACCGGCAGCAGTCGCAGAAAGCAGTTCAGTTTTCATCTATATCAAGCCTCATTATGTTCACCTGCAAGCTTTGCTAATTCATCAGCTGTTGCAAGTGCATCAAATACTTCATCTAAATTTCCATTAAGCAGATCTTCCAAACGATATATAGTAAGACCGATTCTATGATCTGTCATTCTGCCTTGAGGATAATTATATGTTCTGATTCTTTCAGAACGATCACCACTGCCTACTTGCATACGGCGTTCTGATGCAATTTTATCATTTTGCTCCTGTAACATTGACTCATAAAGTCTTGAACGCAAAATAAGCATTGCACGTTCTTTATTTTTAAACTGGCTGCGTTCGTCCTGACATTCTACCACAACACCCGTAGGAATGTGTGTAATTCGCACTGCTGATTCAGTTTTATTGATATGCTGACCACCTGCACCGCTTGCACGGAAAACGTCTATTCTAAGATCTGTTGGATTTATCTCAAGCTGTACATCGTCCGCTTCAACAAGAACGGCTACAGTTACTGTTGATGTGTGAATCCTTCCCTGAGATTCAGTTTCAGGAACACGCTGAACACGATGAACACCGCTTTCATACTTAAATCGTGAATATGCACCGTCACCTTTTATAGAAAAACTTATTTCTTTAAATCCGCCCAATTCTGTAGCATTTGCATTTAATATCTCCTGATTCCAACCATGAGATTCAGCATACATACTGTACATACGATATAATGCACCGGCAAATAAAGCAGCTTCTTCGCCACCGGCACCGCCACGTATTTCTATTATAACATTCTTATCATCATTCGGATCTTTTGGAAGAAGCATACGCTTAAGCTTAAGTTTTAAGTCTTCACACTTTTCCTTTGCTTCTTCAAATTCAGCCTGTGCCATTTCTAAAAGCTCCGCATCTGTTTCACCTGATTCAAGAATTTCAAGAGCATCGTTAAGATTTTTATCAGCATCTCTATAGGCGTGATACTGCTCGACGATTGGAGTCATATGCTTATACTCACGCATAAGTGAAGCATACTGCTTCTGGTCAGAAGTAATCTCCGGATCCATAAGTTTCTCACTTAATGTATTATAATTTTCTTCCATTTGCTTTAGCTTCTGAAGCATTGCACATAACACCTTTCGTAAATAACATTATTCTTCTTTTATTTCATCTCGTCTTATCTGACGAATACGTTTTTCTATTTTGTTTCTTGGAACCATAAATTCTCTGCTGCACTTTACACAACGCAGTTTAAAATCCATACCAGAACGTATGACATACATTTCATTTCCACCGCAGGGATGCGGTTTTTTCATCACAAGAATATCAGCCGGACGTACATCCATTTTCACTGCACCTCTTCCTGCTATACTTTACTTTGCATATGCATATATATGCCAATATTATACCCTATTATTTTACATTCATCAACTAATTTTTTATAAAAAATATCTTCAAGAGCCTAAATAGTCGATTACTATTTAGTATAACATTTTCTTCCACAAAAATCAAGTACTAAGCTCAACTTTTTTAGCAACAATGTTATTTTTTAGCATCAATACATGTTCATGTTAACATTTTTAAATCAAGGATTTAAATACGTAATAATTTTATATTAAGAACGAACTTTTTCTAATGCAAATTATAATACAAAAAACAGGCAAAGTTATTGCAATGCCTGTTAATATTATATATCAATCTAAAAGTTCTAAATAATCACCTTCATTAAGTTTATGTTTTATAAGAAAATCATCTGAAAGTTTTATCCATTTTTTATTTCCAAGTTCATCAGAAACAAGGACATTGCACATAGGTTCAGAATTTTCTGGAATTCCTTCACAACCATAATCTTCTTCATATATTTCAATTATTTTATATCTCATATGCTCTCCATAATAAGAGCTTGTGTTCATAGGTGAAGTATGCGGATTTTCGAGCATAATTTTGGTGAATATAAGGCGAAAATATGCAGGCGGGCTGTCGCCCGGCAAAGATTTTCAACGTAATAGTCATCAAAATTTGACTAAAAGACGTGTGGTGAACCTATGAACACAAGCTCTAAAACTATATTTTATAAATACAGGTCTTTATACCCTATTCCATATCATCTTCAGCTGACGCTTCAAATTCAATTTCTGGTGCTTCCTTTAATGTTACATTCATTGCATTTACTTTAATTTGCGGTTCGTCAATATCTATAAGCAAATAACGTTTGCCATTTATATACTGAGTACGCACCTTGCTTGTTGAATCCTTTGAAATCTGAACTGTTACTCCTTCTGTTACAAGCACTGTTTTATTTTCAGTAATATTACATACAGAAAGTGGCTTTTCTCTTGTTATCTCACGATAAAGATTTTGCACCTGTTCTGCTTTTTCTTCACTAACTCCTGAATCAAGCAGAATATCTCTCATCTGAATATCATCAACAGACGGCAATTCAGCATCATTTTTATATTCTTCTGCTATGCTTTTTAATTTTTCATTTACATCTGTAATAATTGTATAGCTAAGCTCATCGGCTACTACATCTTCTAAAAGATGATGAAAATTTTCTTTTTCCTGATTTGCTGTACATATAAATTTACAACCCAAAACATTTTCCACAATAGATGTGTTTATTTCTTTTGGCTTGCGTGCTGAATAAAGTACATGATTTACATCAGGACCTCTGCCTGTAAATGTTGGATATAAAAATCCATCAGTAGGAACTTCCGAAACTATTCTGTCATACGCTGTTTTCTTTTCAATAGCATTATCATCTTCATTATATATAAGACCGTCTATCCGAACTTCAACAGGACATATTGCTGTTACAAGAAATGAATACTCAATGCTGTCATAAGGATTTATTTCATCATTTCTTGTTTTATTAAAAACAGTATATGTACAATGACCTATGAGGATCGCATAAGTAGAAACATATTCCATATTTTTTACGATTTGGTCAAGCATAAGATTTACTGCACTTTCATCAAAAAGCTTGCTTTGCAATGCTTCATAAAATATATGCTGTGCTCCTGTTTCTTCATATGCTTCATTTGGAAACTCATATTCCAAAAGTCCTTTTCCTAAAGTTCCTGCAAGCACACGGCGGAGTGTTTCCATATAGCAGTCACATTCTTCAGAAGGAATATTGTGAAATGCATCAGATTTTATACATTTAATATTTTTTTCAGCATCTACAAATGCTGATACTACATGATTAAGTGTGAACAAATCACTTGCCGATGAGAAGTTCTTTCTAAGTTCATTAAGGTCTTTTTTATTCATTTTAATTTTCTCCTTTATTTTATTTCTATTATTTCATTTAGCTTTCTGTAAAGTGCCGAAATGGGCAGTCCCATAACATTATAATAGTCACCTTCTATACCTTTTATAAAAAGTGCTGCTTTGCCCTGAATTCCATAACCTCCGGCTTTATCAAACGGTTCTTTGGTAGAGATATATTCTTTTATCTCATCATCTGAAATATCATAGAATACAACTCCGGTTTTTTCTAAGAATGAACATTTTCTGTCTTTAAACATAATAGTACATCCAGTTACCACATCATGTTTACGATTTGAAAGAGAACTGAGCATATCATACGCATCATCAACATCTTTAGGTTTTCCCATTATCTTTCCATCAAGAATAACAACTGTATCACATCCAATAACTATATCATTTGGATTTTCAGCTGCAATTGCAGCTGCTTTTTGAGATGACAAAAATTCAGGTGCTTTATAAGGATCAATATCTTTGGGCAGAATTTCTTCCGCATTTGATGTACAAACTTCAAAATCATCAGTAATATAATGCATAAGTTCACGTCGTCTTGGTGAACCGGATGCTAAAATAATTTTCATAAATCTAAAGCTCCTTTACCATTTGAATATTTATTTTTATGATGTTTACTCAAAGCATTATCTCTTTAATAGAAATATTCTTTATCCTTTCAGAATAGACATACATCACTATTTCATAAAATATAATAAAGACTGCAAGAGATATAAGCATGACAGGAAAATCAAATTTGTATACAGGAACACCCTCAATATCCTTAAACACAATGTCAACCATAAGTCTAAGCAATACATATTGATACACTGTACCGATTGCAAATCCGATATATGCTAATGGACGATAACCGCTGAGAAGCGACTTGCAGCATTCTTTTTGTGAATAGCCAAACACTCGCATCATTGCAATAGTTTTTGCATTGCCGTTAATTACAGTCGTGATTGCAAGAAATAAAGTTGTAAAAGCTAATACAAGTCCGATAAGCATTATCATCGCACCCATCATAACACTTGATAAATCTTTCATACTGGCGGACATTTGCGTCATTGTTGAAAAACAGAATGAGGAAAAAACAATAAAAAACACAAGCGTTTTTTTACTTTTTAATACACTTCTCTTCAAATCATCTATAAACAAACCATTGGTATTTCTCTCTGACTTAATTTTATGTATGCTAGTGGACATCTGTAAATTTTCTTTCAAAAGCATCAGTACGGGTTTTTTAAGCTTATAACAAGCATAAAAAATTGCAAAAATCGAAAAAGCAACTGTTGGCATAACAACTAAACATAAGAGAAGTATTGGATGAAAATTTACTGAAATGCTTGGCAAAATATTATCTTCATTTTGCAGCTTATAAAAATACGGCATTAAAAGAAATGCACCACAAAAACCAATTGCTGTACCAATAAAAACATTGATTCCAAACACCCAAAAGTTTTTGGCAATTTTTAAATTAGAATACCCCAAAGCCTTTAATATGCCAAGTTCTTTTTTATGCGTATCAATATAATGCTTGATATAGAAAATCAGCATAATAAGCGAAGTAATAAGCAGACATCCACCACTGACCATACTTACAACCTTAGCAGTAGAAACCTGAGCATCATAAAAAATCATTGCTTGCTTAGATACTATGTTTTCTTTAATGCTAACTATATCTATATTAAAATTTAAAAACATAGTACACACAAGTACAGCACAGAAAGAGATAATAGAAATGCCAATGAGTTTTGCAGCATCTTTTACTCCAATAACCATATCATCACCAACCAATCTCATAAGCGGTCTTTTTTGTGCTGTTTGTATAAATTTCAGAAATCTTTCCGCTGTTCATCTTAATAACTGTATTTGCCATTTCTGCAATATTTAAATTATGCGTTACCATAATGATTGTAAAACCGTATTCATTCTGTAATTTTGAAATATAATCAAGAATCTGTCTTCCTGTTTGCTCATCCAACGCACCTGTTGGCTCGTCCAGAAACAAAACTTTCGGTCGTTTTGCCAATGCTCTGGCTATGGATACTCTCTGCTGTTCACCTCCGGAAAGCTCACTGGGATATTTATGCAGCTTATTTCCAAGTCCAACAGCTTCTACAATCGCCTTATAATCTTTGTTGGATGATAAGTCTGCTCCCATTTTAACATTTTTATCAACATCCATATTGGGCAGCAAATAGTATTGCTGAAAAATAAATCCAATATTTTCTCTGCGAAATTCAACTAAGCTATTATCAGAAAGAGTGCTTATATCGTTTTTGTCGTAAATAATTTCTCCGCTGTCAGGACGTTCAAGACCTGAAATCACATTTAGTAAAGTTGATTTTCCAGAACCCGAAGCTCCCAAAATAACAGCGAAATCGCCATCTTCAATTTTCAAGCTGATATTTTTCAATACTTGAAAACGATTTTCTCCGCTTCCATAAAATTTTGTTAGTTCTTTTACTTCAATCATTGCTCTGTTGCTCCTTAACACTTTTTAGCAGACTTAAAAACACTTCTGTCATCATATCGCTTATTTCCTTTCCTGTGAAACGACACATATTTGTTACACACAGAGTCGCAATTCCATGGGTATAAATCCATAAATGTCGGTACAGTCTTTCTGCCGAATCTCGCTCAACCCCATATCCTGTAACAATAGACAAAAGAATTTGCTCATAGTTTTCATCTATCATCGGCAATACGCCGTCAATATTTGACGCAGAATCCTGTTCGGTCATAAAAAGAAGTTTAAATAAATTTGGTTCATTCATAGCAAAAAGAATATATTGTGTTCCTACGCCCTTAAAAGCCGGCATCTCACTTAAACCTTTATCCACATATTCTTTGTAAATCAACTTAGCTTTTTCAATCGCCAATTTTTGTACTTCTTTCATATTTTTGAATACAGTAAAGATAGGGCAAGAGGAACTGCCAAGTTTTCTTCCCAATGCTCTTGATGTTAAACAATCCGCACCCTTTTCTCGTATAATATCCAAAGACGCTTCTACAATTTGCTCTTTTGTAAATTTTGATTTTGGCGGCATGATATTCACCTCTTTTCTAAAGCTGCTGTTCTATAACACTTGCTCTAAGTATACAACTTTTTGAAATAAATGTCAATAGACATAATAATAAAAAAACAAAACAGACCTTTGCAAATTTAAAACCTGCAAAAGCCTGTTTAAATCATAGACAGCTAAATAATTTCACAAATCAAACTGACTATAATAACCCTTTCAAATATAAATATTTTTTATTTTACTTTTTGCCCCTAATGATTCCTTTGCTGCAAAAATAAGTTACAAAGAAATATATTCCATAAATAAGAAGTATAATTATTGAAGTTGAAGCAACTGATTCTATAAGCTTTCCTGTGCCGAATATTTCTAATATAAACATAGAAAATTTCATTCCAAATATTGAATGAACACATGCAAGAAGTAAAGGCATTAAAAAGAATATTCCAGTTTGACGAAACAATGATTTAGATATATCACTTTCTTCTACGCCTATTTTACGCAGCATCTCATATTGTGAAATATTATCAACACTTTCAGACAACTGTTTTAATGCAATAATTGCAGCACACGAAATTAAAAATATAATTCCAATATAAAGTCCTATGAATGCTATCATTGCAGACAATCCTACCGTTGCTTCGGCAATTTCAATTTTTGTATCAAAATTAATAGAATAATTTCCTGAATCATTCATATGCTTTACTACATTTTCACTTATGCCTTTAAGTTCTTTTTCTATTTCAGTTTTTCCTTCTTTTGTATCTGCATTATAATTGCCTATAAAATAATCACACTCTACACCGGACTCATCAACAACGTCATCAGATACAATAAATGTTCCTGCATTCAAAGGCTGAGATGAAATACTTATAAATCCATCCTGACAAGAATCATATTTTGATTTCAGCGTATGACCAAATATATTTATCTCATCGCCTTTTTCTAAATATTTATCACGAATAGAAACTGCGGTTTGAAAGTTGCCGATAATCACAAACTCATCAGACTGAAGTGTTATTGGCTCTCTGCCATACAATTTCATGAGTTCATTATAATCGCTGACTTTTACTATAGATTCCGGAACGTCAAACATAGCATATGGAGATGAATCTTTAGCTTCCTGATAATGTTCTCCTAACGCTTTCTCAAATGTAAAATTACTGTCCATATAACTGCTAAAATGAACATACTCTTCAAAATCTTCCGTAATGTCATAGCCATAATGATCGTATACCTCCATAATATCTGTCGGGATCGGTTTTTTCTTTTCTTCATCTGAAAATTTTTGATATTCTATTTCAAAATCCGCCGGACAAAGTTCATTTAAATTTGCATTCATAGAATTTTTTATAGAAAATGCTGATGAAAGAGTGCATATAGTTACAAATAACATGATGCAAATAACTGTCATGGACATAACAGCAGTATTAACCTTGCTGCTTATTTGTCTAAAAGTGAAACAATTCAAACCTTTGTAATACATATTTTTCATAGACATGATCATACGCAGGAAAAGTCCTGAAATAGACCAAAAAATAAAAAACGTTGTAATAATGCCAAGGGCGATATAAATAGTTATATTAGAGTCTGCTATTGCATCCACATCACAAACACGATAATATGCATATGCAAGTACAGCAGCTGACACAATAAATATAAGTATGCATAAAATTGGATTCTTAAGCCTTATTTTTTCAGACTTCTTTCTCGACCTAATAAGATCAATAAGCTTAAAATGATTTATTGTAATACTATTAAAAAATATAACAACTATATACATTACAAGAAAATATAATATAGTCTTGATTATCGCTTCATTAGAAATACAAAAACTATATGAACTCATATCCGCTTCAAAGAAATTTGCTACAAGTACACTCATCAGCTGCGAAAGTCCGATTCCAATCAAAAGACCAACAACTATAGAGCCTATTCCAACTGTCAGAGTTTCAACAAACAGTATTGCCGAAATTCTTCCCTTTCCCATGCCAAGCATAAGATACAACGCAAATTCCATATTTCTTCGTTTCATAAGAAAACGATTTGCATATACAATAATCAATCCAAGCAAAACAGCAACAAATACACTTATTCCCGAAAGCGTGTTTGTGAGCAATTCTATAATATCATCTCGATTTTCAGAAACCTGCATATATACTGTTTGATCACCTATTGCATTAAATACATAAAACACCGAAACACCGATTACAAGCGTAACAAAATAAATAGCATAATCACGCAGACTTTTGCGAATATTACTGAGAGAGAGCTTAAAGAGCATCGCTCATGTCACCTCCCAGAAGCGTTACAACATCAATGATCTTATCGAAAAATTGCTTACGTGTATCCAAGCCTTTACTTATTTCATGAAATATTTTTCCGTCTTTGATAAATATAACACGGCTTGCATAGCTTGCTGTAAATGAATCATGCGTAACCATAATAATAGTGGCTTGATGTTCATTATTAAGATATTGAAAACGCTCAAGAAGCATTTTTGCAGCTTTAGAGTCAAGTGCTCCTGTTGGCTCGTCCGCAAGAACAAGCTTTGGATTAGTGATTATCGCTCTTGCCGAGGCAACTCTCTGTTTTTGACCTCCGGACATTTGATAGGGATATTTATTTAATATTTCAGTTATGCCAAGCTGCTGTGCTACTATTCTTATTGCATTATCAATTTCTCTTGCAGATTTTTTCTGTATTGACAACGAAAGTGAAATGTTCTCATAAGCAGTCAAAGTATCAAGCAGATTGAAATCCTGAAAAATAAATCCAAGCTTATCTCTTCTGAACTTATTAAGCTCTTTGCCCTTAAGCTTAGTTATATCCAGACTTTCAAGATAAATATGACCTGCCGTGACTCTGTCAATTGTAGAGATACAATTTAGCAAAGTGGTCTTTCCGCTTCCGGATGCTCCCATAATCGCTAAAAACTCACCTTGATTTACGGTCATTGAAATATTGTCGATTGCTTTTGTAAGGCTTGATTTGCCTCCATAATATTTTTCTATCTGCTGTATTCTTAGTAATTCCATAGTAACAGCTCCTTTCTGTATACTATAATACAGCATTATTTAAATTCTGTCGCTATTTTAATCTTACACAACATTACAATTTTGTAATGTTGGCATAGTTTAGAGCTTGTGTTCATAGGTTCAGCACAAGCTCTTAAAATTATAAAATATATATTCTTCTGCTACTGCATCTTATGAAAATCATTTTTGCCAAAAGAAATTATAATCTCAGTGTACTCACCTTGTACTGATTCAGCTGAAATATCATGTCCTAGTTTTGTGCATAGATTTTTTACTATATACAGACCCATTCCAGTAGATTTAGCAAATATACGTCCATTTTCACCTGTAAATGATTTTTCGAAAATATAGGGCAGATCACTTGATGGGATACCAACTCCATTATCACGAAAATGAAGTATGATCCTATCACTATTTTCATGCGCAAATATTTTGATCTCGGGTTCACGCTCTGCTGAAAAATACTTCATGCTGTTGCCCATAATCTGATTTATAATAAAAAAGAGCCACTTACTATCACTTACAACACATACATCAAGGTTTTCTGTTTTTATTTTAACACCTCTCAGCTGAATTTCTTCACGATTTTTTAAAGCAACATCGGCAAATACTCTTCTAAGCGATATTTCTTTAAAAATATAATCCTTTTCAGCATTTCGGCTTCGTACATAATAAAGAACATTTTCTATATAATCATCAATATATTGCAACTGCATGGAATATTGTGTATTGCCTTCGTTATGACACATAAGCTGTAATCTGGAAACAGGAATTTTTATTTCATGAACCCAAAGTTCTATAAACTCCTGAAACTCTATGTTTTCTTGAATATGCTCTTTAATATGCTCATACATAGATTTATTAGATTCATACAAAACTTCATATAAAATCTTGCCATCATAAAAATTAGGCATACTTTGCATCTCGGATATAAGATACTTTTTATCCAAAGAGTTAATATACATCAAAAGTCTGTCATAGTAATTTTTCCTTCTAAAAAAATCCCAAAGCTGAACTGTAATAAAAGAAATAAAAAGCATCACACTAACAATAATAATTGCCGGCACTGGAACATGAAACGCTGATAAAAAAACAATAATCAAAAACAAAGAGATCCCATAAATTATATACACTATAAATTTATCTTTTAAAAATTCAATAAAACTCATTTTAATATATACCCTTGTTTTTTGCGTGTTTCAATCGCATCCAAAAGTCCAAGCTCAGCAAGCTTCCCTCTTAGACGGCTTATGTTTACCGAAAGTGCATTATCGCTTATAAATTCATAATTATCCCAAAGTGCTGTCATAAGCTCATCACGTGTAACGATCTCTCCACGTTTTTCAAGCAGACATTGAAAGATAATTATTTCATTTTTTGTAAGTACCTGCTCATCATTACCACGTATCAAACTGCCTTTTACAGTACTGAAATAAACATCATGATAGGATTGTACAGCATTTGTTTTTTCATATCTCCTTAAAACTGCTGAAATTCTAAGCAGCAGTATAGTTGGATTATACGGCTTTGTTATATAATCATCAGCACCATAACTCATTGACAAAACTTCATCAAGCTCAGATGTTTTACTCGTCAGCATAATAACAGGTGTATCACATTTTTTTCTGAAGTCATGAAGCAAACATTCACCGTTTACATTAGGAAGATTTATATCAAGCAGTACAAGATCCGCTTTTGACTTTATCATATGACTGGATGCATCATTAAAACAAGTAATACAAATTGTTTCATACCCTGCATTATTAAGTAAAGAACTCAGCTCATCACGAAGTATTTTATCATCTTCAACTATCATAATCTTATTCATTATTTAATAACCTTCTATTCATCAGCACTTTATTTAAAAATTTTATTCAACAATTCTAATATCAAGTATCTTAACAAGAAATCTTCCTAGGTATTTTTTCATAAGACTTAGGTATTCTTCTGCTGTTACAGGCTCTCCTATTCCCATAATATCATAAATAACAGAGGCTTCTTTTATATGATGCGGCATATCAGATAATCCACAGCTCTCATAAAATGAATGTCTTTTAACTCGCTGTTCATAGTTGTCAGCGTTTTTGTCAAGTTCTTCAAGTGCTAAAAAGAATTTATAATCTTTATATTTTTCTTTTAAAAGTTCTAATGATTTATGCCCATAGCCTTTACCTCTTTCATTTTCACATATTGCAAGATAAAAAAGATATGCTATATTCTCATTCTTTATAACATAGGCAATTCCTACCCAATTATCATCATCATATAACGCCCAAAAATCTACAATAGGCATTGATGTCTTTTTCATCATAAGCCAAAATGGCGCTCTTTCCTCTGCCGGAAATGATTTTATATATAAATCTTTTACAGAATGGTATATATCCATTTTTTTTGATACTTTGATAAGTTCCATTATCTATTATATCCTTTTCTTTTTATCATTTATATTTTTTATAATTCTTATAATAACCAGTATATCATAAATGCGGTTCTATCGTCAATAGATGTTAAAATATTCATCAAAAAATCAAAAGCAGCCACGAGCCGTCCATATTTAGAACCTGTATTCATATGCAAAATTCGCCAAAAAGATATGCGAATTATCCTATGAATGCAGTTTCTTGTATTGCATAATAAACACGCAAATAAAAATACGTGATTTTTTTTAAAATATCACTTGCAAGTATGATTAAAAAATGGTATAATAAAATTGTTTTATAATATAAGCAATGCCGTCAAGCGTGCTTTTTGCGGTGTTGCCTATAACGTTATTATATCCTGAAAGGAGCCTTGTTTAAAGCAGGGAATATTATATTATGAGTCAAACTTCTTCTAAAGGTAAACAGATACTTCTTTCTTGCGTAAGTTTAGTCTACCTTATTATCATAGGTGCTATAGGTGTGCTGTCATCTCTTTATACTGTTAATATACCTAATAAACCAATTTTAATAGTTACACTTTCTCTTATAGGATTGCTTGTAATTTCTGCTATGATTTATTCACGGAATCATTTTATCACGAAATTCAGCTGTATGCTGTTATTGCCTTGTCTTTTGCCCACAATTCTTTTAAATTTCCATGAGTGGGCGCTTATCGTGCCTCTTGCAGTTACCTGCTTGCTAATGTTCTTTTTCTCCGGTGTTGCGGAAACTCCAAAAACAATTTTTGGAACAGTGTATCTGCTTCTTTATGTTTTAGGTTCACTTGGATTTTTTATGGCAGCATCACTCTTTTCAACCTCAAGCGTTTCAACAACTTTGGAATCACGTGTATCTGATTCAGGTTCTTATCGATATTCTCTTGTAAATACAGAGGACAGTTCAGGCGGCAGTACTAAAATTGAAATATCTCCAAATGATATGGATATAAACTTTTCAGTTATATCATTCCTTGCAGAAGGATATGAACGTACTGTATATATTGAACGTCCTGTACAAACAGAAATTTCTATTGAATGGAAAACTGTAAGCCGTCAGGAAGTTTCAAGCGAACTTAATGAAATTTCTGATAAGGTTACGATCGACCTTCCACGAGAAACAAAGGCATCTCTTGGCTATTCAGAAAATGCTGATGTATATCTGCGTGATTTATCTGATAATACATTAAGCAGCCTTGGCGTACCGGAACAAACAGATGTACTTTATTTAAATGGTCAACCATGTTTCCGTTCGTATGTTGCTATTCTTGAAGATTACTTCTCATCTTCCGAACGTGTATCTTCTGTATTTTGATAAGAAAGGCACATAATATGTCAAAAGATAAAACAGAAAAAACAAATGCCATGCGTATTTTAGATCGCTGCAAAGTGCATTATACTCACAGATGCTGGGAAGCTGCTACAGCTGAAAACACCGGAGTCGAACTTGCTGATGCACTTGGTCAAGATCCTGAAAGAGTTTTTAAAACACTTGTCACTACTGCAAAATCGGGTTCATATTACGTTTTTATGATCCCTGTAGCTGAAACTCTTGATCTAAAAAAAGCCTCTGTTGCTGTTCATGAAAAAGCGTTATCTATGCTGAAATCAAAGGAACTCTTGCCGCTTACGGGATATGTTCACGGCGGTTGTTCTCCTATTGGAATGAAAAAGACATTCCCTACAGTTATTCATAAAACTGCCAAAGAATTTGAAACGATTCTATTTAGTGCCGGCAAAATAGGTCATCAATTGGAAGTATCACTTAATGATTTAAATCGAGCTATTAAATTTTCGCTTGAAGATATTATAGTGTGATTCTTTTAAAACCAATGTTATGAATATGTATATTACCAATGCAACAAGAAGATATGGCAATGACCACACAAGATTGTTAAATGGGTTTATACCAAAGCAATGAAAAACTGTATATGGCAAGTAAAATGCCGACAATGCTCCTAAAAGCGGACAAATTAAAAGTTCTTTTATATCTGGAGAAAGCTTTGTAATTTTAAATGTTTTTATAAGACGCATGCAATTTCCAAATATATTGCTTGCATAATAAGATACTACTATCCCATAAAATCCAATTACAGGTATAAGCAACAAAACAGCAGATATTCTTACAGTATATTCCGCAAGATAGTTTATCATTGAAAATTGTTGTCTGCCTGTACCTTTTATGATAGCTTCAAGAATTATTTCAAGATATATAAACGGCACCACAGGTGCTAAAAGTTTTATCATTTTACCAGCAAGAGGATCATCATTCATAATTAAAGCTATATCATCACCAAACGCAAGAAAAACTGCTGCTATAAAAAATGAAAAATATATTGTGAATTTAAGTGAACGCTTTGTAAGATACTGCAAGCGTTCTTTTTTTGCTCCAGCTTCTGCACGAGCTGCTTCCGGTATGAGTATTCCTGAAAGAACACATAAAACAGATGTTGGAAAAAATAAAACCGGTATAACAATAGCCTCAAATACTCCAAATTGGGAAAGAGCTGCTTCTGCCGTACTGCCCGATTGCCTTAGAGTTACAGGAATAAGAGCGTCATTGGCAGTACTTAGTGCCGATGTAAGGCAGCCGCCAAGTATAACCGGCATTGCAAGTTTAATATAATTTGAAAATCCTATAGAAACCTTTTCATTAGATTTCATTCTGTGAGTTAAAAAATCAAAAGTGAGTATAACAAGACTTACTAATATTCCAGATGCCATGCTAAGTGCAAGAGCAGTACAAAGACTTCCTGCATCATTAGTACCTGTTTTGAGAATATAAATGACAAGCACTGTCATTTTTACAATAAATTCAGAAACATCACAAAATGCCGCAAGCTTTACTCTGCATACAGAATTGCACCAACCCTTCATACAGGAAGATATGCCGCCAAAAGGAAGTATTGCACCTAAAATGCAAACTGTTAACGTCATTTCATTGCTGTGAAAAAAATATTCCGCTATAAAAGGTGCAAAGCAAATTATAATTATACAGCCCGGCACGCCAAGAATAAGGCTAAATATCATAACATAACGCAAAATTCTTTCAGGATTTCCCTTTTCTTTTCCCAGTTCCTCAGAAACAAATCTGCTCGCACAAAGATAACCGCTTCCACCAGCCGCCATTGAAGCAAGACTAAAAAAAGAACCTACTAAAGCTATCATTCCAACTGCAGCAGAACCTGCCTTTTGAGAAAGCCATAAATTAGCACCTAGATTCATAAATTCAAGTGCAAACTGAACTATAGTAAGCTTTACTGTATCTTTCTTAATACTTCGTCCTTTCATCGCTCTTCCTCCTTTTAAATATTGATTCATTCTATGCAAACATTCTAAAAAATAGGAACAATAAATTTCCATTTATTTTCTTAAAAAATCAAAAATGTACTTGACAAGCTTATAAATATATGATATAATGAATACTCGTGAGAGTTAATTTTCTCTTTTAATGAAATTAACAGGACTACTGTCGGCATCATGATCCGATGGGCTGCTGTTTATTTATAACAAAACAGTCTGAAAGAGGTGAAAATCATGAAAGAGGGTATCCATCCGGTATTTGAAAAGACCACTATTACCTGTCACTGCGGTAATGTAATGGAAACTATGTCTACAAAGAAAGACATCAAAGTTGAAATTTGTTCTAAGTGCCACCCGTTCTTCACAGGCAAGCAGAAGCTTGTTGATACAGGCGGACGTGTTGATCGTTTCAATAAGCGTTTCAATCTTGGCAAGTAAGACATATTATAAAAGGGCTGTTGTAGAGATTTGTGTTGCAACAGCCTTTTTGTTATTTCCCTTATCAGTCCTTTCCACCGCCAAGGACAGTTCTCCTCCCTCTTTTCAGAGGAGGCTTTTTACACTGTAAATGATTAAAAAGCAAAGGTGGAGGTCGCAGAGTGGTCGAGCTGGCGACAGCTTGTTTTTGCTATATCTGTATTATCATTGCTTTATTGCATAAAGGAGCGTTATATGGAATATCGTACAATTGCAGAGCCTATTACTGCTACACTTGTTGAAAAAAAATCTGAATTTATTGCAAGTTTATTTCCTGTAAAAACAAATGAAGAAGCAATAGAATGCATTGAAGATGTAAAGAAAAATAATCGCAAAGCAAGACATAATGTATATGCTTATATAGTTCGTGATCAGAACACAAGTCGGTATTCCGATGATGGAGAACCACAAGGTACAGCAGGTATGCCGGTACTTGACGTTTTAATGAAAAATAAACTAACTGATATTTGCTGTGTGGTAACAAGATATTTCGGCGGAATTCTTCTTGGCGGCGGCGGTCTTGTACGTGCATATTCCGGAAGCACATCTCTTGCAGTGCAGAAATCCAAAATCATGGTTATGCGTGAATGTATTGCAATAGAACTTACTATGGATTATTCAATGTATGGAAAAGTAAGTTATATCTTACCTCAATACGAAATTTTACAAACTTCTTCCGACTTTGGCAACAATGTTTCACTATCACTTCTTGTACAGACAAATTTTGCTGTAAAACTTAAAGAAGACCTTGTAAATCTTACAAACGGTCAAATAAAAATTACAGAAGGAGCAGTAAAATTTGCTGATTTTTCTGAAATTGTAAAAAAATTGTGATTTTTATCAATTTTAAAAAGGCTTTTTTCTTTTCGCTTCGTATATACTTATATAATCTGTATATTTTTGTGTGTTATCGAAAGGAGGACTTTTTATGAATATAAGACAACAACAGGAACAGTTTGAATCTTATTATCTATGTAAGTATGCCTGTTCATGCGGAAATCTTGAAATGACAAAAAGACTTCATGATGAACAACCTTGTCAGTACAGAACAGATTTCCAGCGTGACCGTGATAGAATACTTCATAGCAATTCATTCCGAAGATTAAAACGAAAAACACAGGTTTTTCTTTCTCCTACCGGTGATCATTATCGTACACGTCTTACACATACATTAGAAGTTTCACAAATCGCAAGAACAATTTCCCGTGCATTAATGCTAAATGAAGATTTAACTGAAGCAATAGCACTTGGACACGATCTTGGACATTCGCCATTTGGTCACAGCGGTGAAAGTGCTTTAAACAGCATATGTCCGCATGGTTATCGCCACTATGAACAAAGCGTGAGAGTTGTAGATTATATTGAAAAAGACGGCGAAGGACTCAATTTGACCGAAGCTGTCAGAGATGGTATTCTATGTCATACAAATAGAATCGCAAAAACTCGTGAAGGAAATGTTGTAAGATTTGCAGATAGAATAGCATATATAAATCATGATATAGAAGATGCTATACGTGCTAATATATTAAGAATTGATCAATTGCCAAAAGAATCTACAGATATTCTTGGTGTTACAAAATCCCAAAGAATTACTGCAATGGTAGAATCTATAGTGAAAAACGGAGCTGAAACCATTGGTATGGATAGTGATATAGAAAATGCACAGAATATTCTCCATGATTTTATGTTTGAACACGTATATTATAACCCAATTGCAAAGAGTGAAGAAGAAAAAGCACAAAATCTTTTAATTAAGCTATACAAATATTACATTGATAATATAAATAAAATGCCGGAAAATTATATTGCTATTGCAGATAAATTTGATGAACATCGTGCCGTATGTGACTATATTTCCGGAATGAGCGATGGATATGCAATAGATCTTTATAAAGAACTCTTCGTTCCAAAAGAATGGAAGTAGGTGAAAATTTAAACATATGATTTCTGATGTGTTTATTGATGAACTGAGAAATGCTTGCCCTATAGAATCTGTTATGGGAAGTTATGTTAATCTCATACGCAGAGGCAGGACTTATGTTTGCAACTGTCCTTTTCATTCAGAAAAGACACCATCTTGTACAATTTATCCTGAACAGCAAAGCTTTTATTGCTATGGATGCGGTGCAGGCGGTGATGTTATAACTTTTATACGCCGTATAGAAAATCTCTCTTTTATGGAATCAATAGAAATGCTTGCAAAAAGATGCGGGTTAATAATTCCTGAAAATAAAGAAGAGGAAAAACGTTCTCGCACAAGAGCAAGAACATTTGAAATAAACAGAGCAGCAGCAAATTTTTACTTTAAAAATCTTACAGGCAATGACAAAACAGGTCTTGCATATTTTGCAGAAAGAAAATTGCTGCCTGCTACTATAAAAAAATATGCTCTTGGATTTGCACCTAATTCTTGGGACGGTCTTTCAAAACATCTTCTTCAAAAAAATTTTTCCGAAGATGAACTTATTACAGCCGGTTTATGTCACCGTTCAAAAAATGGCGGTATATACGATGTTTTTCGCAATCGTGTAATGTTCCCTATTGTAGATACAAGAGGAAATGTAATTGGATTTGGCGGACGTGTAATGGACGACAGTACGCCAAAATATCTCAACACTGCACAGACTCCCGTTTTTGATAAAGGACGAAATTTATTTTCTCTAAATTTCGCAAAAGACTCAAGCAGTAATATCATTATACTTGCTGAAGGATATATGGATGTTATAGCAATAAATCAAGCTGGGTTTTCAAATGTCGTTGCAACACTCGGTACTGCTATTACAGCAGATCAGGCAAGATTAATTTCCAGATATGCATCTGAGGTTATTATTGCCTATGACAGCGATGGTGCAGGTCAAAAAGCTACAAAAAAGGCTATTGCACATTTCAATGATGTTGGACTATCTGCACGTATACTTCATATAGAAAACGCAAAAGATCCTGATGAGTATATTAAAAAATTCGGCTCGGATAGATTTAGACTTTTACTTGAAAAATCCGGAGATGCAATTGCGTTTCAAATGGAACAATGCAAGTCCGGTCTTGATCTTTCAAGCGATGCGGATAAAGGCAAATGGCTTAACCGTCTTATAGATATTCTTGCAAATATACCAAATGTTCTCACAAGAGATGTATATATTTCCAAGGCTGCATCCGAAACTAATATATCACCTGATATACTGCGAAATCAAATAGAAATATATAACAAAAAAGAAAAATCTAAACTCGATAAAAATAATTGGGATAAAATAAAACAGCAGACAGCTCCTTTGTCTATGAGGACTCCTGAAGGTGAAAGTATTCAACACCTTGAACGCTCTGAAGAAACACTTATAGGCTATCTGCTTATCCATCCTGAGGAAATTATTACCGTTTCAAAAGCTATTGAAAAAGCTGAAAGAAAAACAGAATTTTTTGATAAAATTATAAATGAAATGCTTTCTCTTGAACAAAATAATAAGGAAGCGTCTTTTTCTGCACTTGGAGCAAATCTCTCTGTTGATGAAATGGCACGTCTTTCTAAAATATTAGAGAAGCAAAGAAATATTCCACCAAATGAACAAGTAGCTAAAGATTGTATAAAAACAATTTGTACTACATCTTCGCTCTCATTTGATAATAATGACGATCTTTTAAGGCTCGTTGAGCAAAAAAAGAAAAAGAGGTAAATCCGCACAGCTGCGGTGAAAGGAACAGATTATGGAAACTACAAAAACAACCATTGAAAAACTCCTTGAACAAGGTAAGGCTGCCGGCAAACTGACTACAAAGGAAATCAGTGATGCTTTGGACGAAATGGATTTTGATGCAGATCAGATAAATACATTTTATGATTCATGCGAACAAATGAACATTGCTGTCATTGATGACGCTCCAGCAGAAGATGCTATAGACCTTATGAAAAATCTTGAAGCATCTCTTTCTACAGAAGGCATTGCTATCGATGACCCTGTTAAAATTTATCTGAAAGAAATAGGCAGAGTTCCTCTTTTAAGTCCTGATGAAGAAACTGAACTTGCACAGCGTATGGTTGATGGTGACTCTGCTGCCAAAAAACGTCTTTGCGAAGCAAACCTTCGTCTTGTTGTAAGTATTGCCAAGAAATATGTCGGCAGAGGTATGCAGTTTCTTGATCTTATTCAGGAAGGCAACCTTGGACTTTTAAAAGCCGTAGAAAAATTCGACTATACAAAAGGATTTAAATTCTCCACTTATGCTACATGGTGGATAAGACAAGCGATTACACGTGCAATTGCAGACCAAGCAAGAACTATACGTATACCGGTTCATATGGTAGAAACTATAACAAAAGTAAAGAAAGTTTCAAGTCAGCTTCTTCACGAAACAGGTCACGATCCATCACCGGAAGAAATTGCTGAAAGACTTGAAATGCCTGCTGATAGAGTACGTGAAATAATGCGTATCGCTCAGGACCCTGTTTCTCTTGAAACACCTATTGGTGAAGAAGAAGATAGTCATCTCGGTGATTTTATTCCTGATGACGACGCTCCAGAACCGGCTGATGCTGCCTCTTTGATGATGCTAAAGGAAACTTTAAACGAAGTGCTAAATACTCTTACCGAAAGAGAAGCTAAAGTTCTTAGACTCCGTTTTGGTCTTGAAGACGGACGTTCACGTACACTTGAAGAAGTTGGCAAGGAATTTGAAGTTACAAGAGAACGTATACGCCAGATAGAAGCAAAAGCACTTAGAAAACTCCGTCACCCAAGCCGCAGTAAAAAGGTTAAAGATTTCTTAGACTAATTTCTATTATAAATTTTAATCATCCTTTTTGCTGCCAACTACATATGGCTTTCGGTTATCTTTTATAAAAAGTTCTTTTTCTTTACCGATCTCACCTTCAATTATATAAGAAACTGTCATTACAGTGGCAGTTTCTTTTTTTGTTATCTTGCATTTTCTTTTAATTATCTTACATTCTGATAAAAAATTTTCTTCGTAAAGTTTCACTTGTTCCTGCAAATTTTCCTTCATCTGATCGTCATCCAAAAGTACTTCCCTGCTTTTATATTCCATAAAAAGCTTTTTATCAATGCTTATTGGAAGCTTTTTTCCAAACAGTGTCATTGGGCTTTCCTGAATCTTAACATTGTAATCTTCATATGGATTTTTATCAAACGTAAGAGGTATTTTAAAAGAGAAAATATCAAGTACTTTTTCTTCAGTAACATTACCTGAAAAATTTCTCTCCGTCTGCACAGATGGACAAAAAAATGTTGCCTCTTCTTCATAAACACCGGTTATAGATGCCATTGAATGATAAAATGTAACTTTACCATATTCATCAGCACGTATTCCATTCACTATAACATCACCCTCTTTTACAGTTTCTCCTTCTTTCTTAATAAGCTGTCCGGAAGTTACACTTGTTTTTGTTATCTGAGCAGTTTTATCAGCAACTATATGACAAGGTATACGATTATGCATCATCTCCGGTCTTTCTGCTGTTTCCATAATTTCAACTACAAGGCGATTTCCAGTATGTCGCATACCTATCCACGCAATTTCATCAAAACACGATTTAACGTAAATCTCACTTTTATAAAAATCTATATCGCCTATAAATTTTCCTCTTTTAACTGAACATTCTTCCAGTACAGTAAGTATCTCTCTATCTGATAAAATTTCATTTCCCTCTATATCTATGATCATTACAATATTTGAACAATAAATCAACAATCCTACGCCTAAAATAATGCCTATAGGAATACCAAGACGATTTTTATATTTTAATATCCAGCCGGTCAAAGACGGTTCTTCTTTTAATGTAAGTTCAATGCCAAATTCCTTTGATATTAAAATTATAGCCTTTTTCTTGCTCCGCCTTGCTGTAAAGTAAAATGTATCACCTTTCATATGCTGTTCTTTACAATATATTTTTTCATCTTTAAGCTTATTTATAAATTTATATAATAAGTTACCTTTAGCTTCTATGCGTATTCTTCCTATTATAAAACGTTCAAATAAACCTTTATCCGGATAATTCATCTGCTTTTGCCGCCTTTCCTTATCCATTCAACAGACTGAATCTCTCCATAAACTATAAGCGTATCTGTAGAACAACAATCTACACGAAGATTATTTCCCCATATGTGAAGCTGCATATCTGTGAGTTCTACTACTATACGTATGTCGTTATATTCAATTACTCTGCGGCAGTTCTCCAGATAAACATATTTTCCGGCAGTAACTGTCACTACACTATCCCTATATGTAAGCTTGCGTCCCTTTTCTGCCAGAATGTCTTTCACTGCTATCACCTCGCTTACATTCTATGAGAGATCTCTTGGGAATAGTACATTAAAAATAAGCATACTATTTTTCAAAGGGCGGTGTTACTATGACAAAATCCAAAGTAAATATTATTATGTTCACTATTATATTTACATCAATACTTATCAGCGTTTTGACTAATGGATTTCTTGTTTTCCAAGGTATGCAATATGCGGTCAAAATTTGCCTTGAAACAATGATTCCATCACTTTATGCTATGATGATTTTAAGTGAATTATTTATTTCATGCGGATTCCACAATACATTGGGCAAAGCACTTAAAATTCCAGCTAAATATATGTTTAAAAGCAATGGGCAAATACTTACAATATTTCTTTTCAGCCAAATCGCCGGCTATCCTATTGGGACAAAAATGATAACCAATATGAATGAAAACGGCAAGCTCACTAAAAAACAGGCAAGTATTCTTTCAGGAGTATGTTTTGGAAGCGGTCCTGCTTTTATAGTTTCACTTTTTGAAAATAAAAAAGAAGACGCAGCAGCAGTATTTCTCGCCGGTCTTCTTTCAAATTTAATCATATTCACGATCGTAAGCAGATTTATGCATATTCAGCCAGAAAGCGATGTTTCAAATGCACATACGCCAATACATATTTCCACAATGATAACTGATGCTGCTGTAAAAAGCGGAAAGGCTCTTTTTAAAATATGCGCCATGATAATAATGTTTGGCGGAATATTGGGACTAAAAGAATTGCCTTTTCTTAGAGCTATAACAAAATACAAATATTCTGATATAATATTCAGCACATTAGAAGTAAGCCGTATCACTTCAATTTTTCCATATTTACGAGAAATGCTGCCGTTTATAGGTGCTGTTCTTTCATTTGGCGGAATATGTGTGCTTATGCAAATATCAGCTGTTTCAAAAGACAAAATAAATATAAGCTATATATTCTTTATAAGAATAATTGCCGCCATTATAACATGGCTTCTGCTGTATTTAAGAGAAATGTTCATTCCTATTCAAACAGAAACTGCTTCTGTAATTTACAACGAATCAAATAATCTTAATATAGAAACATTCTCACCAATTCCATCAATTCTCCTGCTTATTATGACATTTATGCTGCTTATAAGTGCAGACAGAAAAACAAAAAACTGCCGCAAATAATAAAATTGCAGCAGCTTTTTATATTATATTTTAATCAAAAGAAGCAGTAGAGAGCAATTCTCTTACATAATCATCAATGTTTGAACCTTCTTTGAGCATTGTGCCTGTTACAGAAAACAAATCATTGGAATCATTTTCAAAATTAACAAAGAAGTATGATGTGTTGGTAGTTTTTATACCGGCGGTGTCATAAGTAAATTTTTTATCATTATTAAAAACACCTTCTACCCACTCACTTTCTACAATTTCCATGCCGTCCATTGATGACCATAATTTTTCACACTGTTCTGCAAGCATCTCTATTGTCAAATCTTCACTATATGAGTCACCTATTGAACCAGCATCATGCTTCTGAATCATAATAGCACCACTGAGATCTTTTAATGTATAAGTCATCTGATTATCTGAAGTAGATTCTTGCCAATCAGAACTATACTTATAATTAAGACTGCCTATCTTACCATCCATATCAAGTTCAATGTCTACAGGTTCTTTATTATCATCATCGTCATCAACATCTTCATCATCTGTATTGTCAGATTCTGTTTCGGATTCTACACTTTCAGTAGTTTCCTCCACTGATTCCTCTGTTTGTTCTTCATCTTCTAATTCAACTGTTGTCGCAGCTTCTGTAACATCTGCATCAATAGCAGAAGATTCATCTTTATTATCTCCGCATCCTGCTGCTGCTGCAACAATGCTGATGGCACAAATAAGTGCTGTTATTTTAGACAATTTTTTCATAATTACTTTCCTCTCACAATTTAAATATTATAATTTTAATCAATATGATTATACAACATTTATTCTAAAATGTCAAATAAATAAAATATTTTCAGCATTACCGTCATATAAAGCTGATATAGTTGCAGTTTTTTATAAAAAATGTCGTCACATAATACATTATAAAACATAAAATGAGCAGCTGACATAATGCGGCTGCTCATTTATTTTATGGATTTTTTAATTATAACTTTATAGTAAGATCACGGTTAGTTTTATTGTATTCACGTGTTTCAACACCAGCGTGACGGAACATCATAATAGCAGCTTTTGTATTATCAGCATCTGCATATTTGTTGTCACAATAAATAACTTCTTTTATGCCGCTCTGAATAATAGCCTTTGCACATTCATTGCAAGGATAGAGTGTAACATAAAGTCTGCAATTATTAAGACTGCCTGAATTACGATTTAATATCGCATTAAGCTCTGCATGACAAACATAAGCATATTTTGTATCAAGAAAGTTACCGTTTCTTTCCCAAGGCATATCATCGTCATCACAACCAGTTGGCATTCCATTATAACCAACTGCAACAATTTTATTTTCATTGTTTACGATACAAGCACCCACTTGAGTGTTATTATCCTTACTACGCTGTGCTGACAAAAATGCTACACCCATAAAGTATTCATCCCATGAAAGATAATCTTTTCGTTTCATAAATCTCAGCTCTTATCTCCAGGGAATTTTGTAATACTTCCATTCATGTATTCTTTATATAAAGTCAAATCGAAAATATTAACCTTGCCATCACTATTTACATCAGCATCTTTGGCATTAAACTTTTCTGGTTTTGCATTAACAATATACTTTGCAACCTTTACAACATCTACATTTGTTATTTTATTATCATTTGAAACGTCACCAAAAACACCCGTTGGATTTGTAGGCTCTGTTGTTGTTGTCACATCAGTCTTACCATCAGCCTTTGTGCCGCCGTCAATATTGCTTCCCTCTGTAGATGAATAACTGCTGTAGAATTCATTAAGTGAAAGACCGTTCTTGCCCAAAGGTACTTTGTGGTCAAGACCTATATACTTACCTGTTTCAGAGGTTTGCCAAAGTGATGGCTCCATAAGAGCATACTTTTCTTCTTCCCAATCCAATTTTGTTGTACCCTCATACTGACCGCAAGAAATATTTTTCCAAAGTCCACCAGTATCTCCAGAGTTTGTATTAAGACACCAGAATGTATGATTGATATGATGTTCAATCATATAATCACGAAGAAGAGTCATCCACTTCTGATTTTCAGCACCGTCCATATGACCACCCCATTCGCCTATAAGCTCCG
>CALESG010000091.1 GCA_937907215.1 uncultured Ruminococcus sp. | reverse complement strand
TTCACATCTGCATACTCTGTTAAAACGTTTTTAGCTTATTGGTACAAGTTCTTATTTCTATATCAAGCGAGATCACGTCGATGTTTTCTACATCAGAAATTGATCTATGATTGAGATAGTGTAATATCCTGATTATTTTTTACTGCGATTGCTAACCGTGTTAGTTTTCTGCAAGAAATTAAAAACTATTGAAAAGGAGATAAGAGTCATATGGGCAAAATATTAAAAAACTTAAATAAGAAAGAATGGGCATTAGTTTTACTTGCACTAGCTTTTATATTTTTATCAGTTTGGGCAGAGCTTACTATGCCAGAATATATGTCTGAAATTACAAAGCTTGTTCAGACTCAGGGCAGTGCAATGTCCGAGATTTTGACAGCAGGTGTAAAAATGCTTGCATATGCACTTATCAGTTTGGTCGCAACTGTACTTACATCTGTTTGTGCATCAAGTATTTCAACAGGTCTTGGTGCTGAATTGCGTGGCAAGCTGTTTAATAAAGTTCAGTCTTTCTCTATGGAGGAGATCGGACGTTTTTCAACAGCCAGTCTTATAACACGCACTACTAATGATGTTATGCAGGTACAGATGCTCATTGTTTTAGGATTGCAAATGCTTCTTAGAGCACCGATTATGGCAGTATGGGCGATATGTAAGATCGTTAATAAATCATGGCAGTGGACATTTACAACAGGAATGGCAGTAGTTGTACTTTTGACTGTTGTTATAATTTGTGTTGTACTTGCACTTCCAAAATTTAAAAAAATGCAGACACTCACTGATAATCTAAACCGTGTTACAAGAGAAAATCTTACAGGTCTGCGTGTTGTTCGTGCATATAATGCAGAGAATTATCAGGAAGATAAGTTTGAAAAAGCAAATGAAGAACTTACTTCTACTCAGTTGTTTGCACAGCGAACAATGTCTTTTATGATGCCAAGTATTCAGCTTGTTATGAGCGGACTTTCACTTGCTATATATTGGTTAGGAGCATATTTGATAAATAATGCCGGAATTATGGGCAAAATCAATCTGTTTTCAGATATGATGGTATTCTCTCAATATGCAATAATGATCGTTATGTCATTTATGATGCTGGTTATGATTTTCATTATTCTGCCACGTGCGCTTGTTTCAGCCAATCGTATAAATGAGGTACTTGATACAAAGCCATCTATTCACGATGGTGAGAAGACAGAGGGCGAGTCTGGAAAAGTTGGTGAAGTTGAATTTAAAAATGTATATTTCCGTTATCCAGACGCAGAAGAATATGTTTTACAGGATATTTCATTTACTGCAAAAAAAGGTGAAACCATTGCATTTATCGGCTCTACAGGCTGCGGTAAAAGTACAGTGATCAATCTGATTCCACGTTTCTATGATGTTACAGAGGGTGCAGTACTTGTAGATGGTGTAGATGTAAAGGAATATACTCAAAAATCACTTAGAAATAAAATTGGCTATGTATCTCAAAAGGCTATATTGTTTAAGGGTACAATTTCATCTAATGTTGCTTATGGTGATAATGGCAGGGGTGAAATTGATAAGGAAGCAGTGAAAAATGCAGTAGCAACGGCTCAGGCAGATGAATTTGTAGAAAACGTAAACAATACTTATGATGGTTATGTAGCTCAAAGCGGTTCAAACTTCTCGGGTGGTCAGAAGCAGCGTCTTTCCATTGCACGTGCAATAGCAAGAAATCCTGAAATCTTTATATTTGACGATTCATTCTCTGCACTTGACTATAAGACAGACCGTATTCTTCGTAAAACTTTAGATGAAAAATGCAAAAATTCTACAAGAATTATCGTTGCACAGCGTATAGGTACAATACGTGATGCAGATAAGATTATTGTATTGGAAGACGGAAAAATTGTCGGAATGGGCAAACACGATGAACTTATGCAGAATTGCAATGTTTATCAGCAGATTGCACTTTCTCAGCTTTCAAAGGAGGAACTTGCATAATGGAAAATAAAGAATACAAGGGTACACAGTCAAGAGGTCCAAGAGGCGGTTTTGGTCATGGTCCAAGAGGAAATGGAGAAAAGGCGAAGAATCTAACAGGAACTTGGAAAAAACTGTTTGGTTACTGCAATAAATACTTAGTTGCGATAATTATTGCACTTGTTTGTGCAGCGCTTGGAACGATTCTTACTTTGATGGGTCCAAGTAAGTTGTCTGATATGACAGAAGAGATCACTGCCGGAATAGCTCCTGATATGGATGTTATTAAAGATATTTCTGATGAAATATCAAATAATACTTCTTTAAATATGGAAACCGTAATTGAAAGTATAGTTTCAAATGTAAGTGACCAGTCAGCAATATCTGAAAATGCTTCTAAGGTCATGAGTTCAGACAGCATATCAGACGCTGATAAAGAAGCTTTTAATCAAGTGATGATGAATGCTAATGCATCTTCTGGTGAAGTTGATGCAATCAGTGCATTTGCCTCAATGCCTGAAAGTGTACTTGATGTTTTGTTTAATGAGATTGAAGTAAACGATTCTGTTATATCAGGCAGTGAGCAGATGGCATCTTTGGAAATATTCAAGAATATGGATAAAGAAGATGAATCTGATGTAAAAAACATGATGAATGAACTGCCGGATAGTATTAAAACTGCTATGTACAGTGATATTACAATTAAAGGTACAGTAATATCTGCTGATGATCAGATGGAGCTTGTAAATACCTTTTCAAATTTAGATTTGGAAAGCGATGATAAAAGTGCAGCTTTGGAAGCTATGGATAATTTGCCGGATTCAATATATGGTCTTGTCAAGCCGTCAATTGACATGGATAATGTATTATCAATAGCAGCAATTCTTATAGCAATGTATGCTTTTGGATGGATCTTCCAGACAGTACAAGGTCTGACAATGGTAAGCGTGACACAGCGTGTTTCCAAGCGTATGCGTTCAGATATTTCAAAGAAGATAAATCGTCTGCCTATGTGGTTTTATAATAAAACAAGTACAGGTGATGTTCTTTCACGTGTAACAAATGATGTTGATATGATAGGACAGTCACTTAACCAGAGCCTTGGAAATCTCATTCATGCTGTTATTCTTTTTGCCGGAAGCTTTATCATGATGATTATTACAGATGGTTGGATGACACTTGCAGCAGTTGCATCAAGTCTTATTGGTTTTATATTGATGTTTGCTATCATGGGCAGAAGCCAGAAGTATTTTGCACGTCAGCAGGCTTGTCTTGGTGATTTGAATGGTCATATTGAAGAAATGTATGCAGGTCATACTGTTGTAAAAGCTTATAATGGTGAGGAAAATTCCATAAGTCAATTTAATGAAATGAATTTGAAACTTCGTGAAAGCGGATTTAAGGCACAGTGCCTTGCAGGATTTATGCAGCCTATAATGGGATTTATTGGCAACCTTGGATATGTTGCTGTTTGTGTAGTTGGCGGTGCGCTTGCGATGAATGGAAAAATAGGTTTTGGTGTTATAGTTGCATTTATGATGTATGTTCGCTATTTCACTCAGCCGCTTTCTCAAATTGCACAGGCAATGCAGACTTTACAATCAGCAGCTGCTGCCGGAGAGCGTGTATTTGAATTCCTTGAAGCTGAAGAAATGGAAGATGAAAGCAAAAAGACCACTAAGCTTGCCCAAGTAAAAGGCACAGTTGAATTTGACCATGTTAAGTTTGGATATGAAGATTCTGATGAAATAATAATTCATGATTTTTCTGCTGTAGCAAAGCCGGGTCAAAAAATTGCAATCGTAGGGCCTACCGGTGCCGGAAAGACTACTATGGTCAATTTGCTAATGAGATTCCATGAAATTCAGGGCGGTGAAATACGCATTGACGGAACACCTACAAAGAATATCACTCGTGAAGATGTTCATGATCAATTTTGTATGGTTCTTCAGGACACATGGCTTTTTGAGGGTACTGTAAGAGAAAATCTTGTATATTGTACAGAAAATATTAGTGATGAAAAAATCATCAAAGCTTGCAAGGCTGTTGGACTGGATCATTTTATTCGTACTCTTCCAAATGGTTATGATACTATATTAAATGATCAGACTAATTTATCACAGGGACAAAAACAGCAGCTCACCATTGCTCGTGCTATGATAGCAGATAAGCCTATGCTTATTCTTGATGAAGCAACATCGTCCGTTGATACACGAACAGAGCAGCAGATACAGTCTGCAATGGATAAACTTATGGAGAATCGTACTTCATTCGTTATTGCACATAGATTGTCCACCATAAAGAACTCTGACCTTATTCTTGTTATGAAGAATGGTGATATTATTGAAAGCGGTACGCACGATGAACTTCTTGCAAAGAAGGGATTTTATGCAGATCTTTATAATAGCCAGTTTGAAGAACAAGTGTCTTGATAAAAGTATAATTAAATTCTTTTGAAAGTTAATTATTATGCTTTCGATGTAATGCAGAATGGGAGATCGACATATGAAAAAAATTGATTTTGTAGGAGAACTTGTAAAGCTTCGTCCGCTTAATTTTATTATTTTGCTTATTGCAGGATGTGTAAATGCATTTGGCGTAACAATATTTCTTGCACCGGTAAATCTTTATGACAGCGGTATTTCAGGTACATCTATTCTTCTTTCACAAGTCACACCGGATTATCTTAGTTTGTCGATCTTCCTGCTGCTTCTTAATATACCTATATTTTTGTTTGGATTAAAAAAGCAGGGGATTACGTTTACAATATATTCTGTTTTCACGGTTATTGTATATTCTTTATGCTCATGGCTTATTACTGATGTTCTTCCTGTTGATGTCAGCATGGCTTCTCCGCTTGCGGGTGAAGATTTGCTTTTGTGCGCATTGTTCGGAGGAATAATTTCAGGTGTTGGCAGTGGTCTTACAATACGCACAGGAGGCGCACTTGATGGAATTGATGTATTGGCAGTTACCTTTGCAAAGAAAATAGGTATTACAGTGGGAACATTTGTAATGATATATAATGTTATCCTTTACATAATATGTGGTTTTATCATAGACAGCTGGATCTTGCCGCTGTATTCTATAGTTGCATATGCGGCAGGACTTAAAACGGTTGATTTTATTGTTGAAGGATTTGACCGTTCAAAGTCGGTTATGATAATTACCGACAAGGCTGATGATATAAGTCATGCTTTAATAGAAGCATTTGAGTGCGGCACTACTAAGATCGCAGCTACAGGAGGTTATTCAAATTCTGATAAAACTGTTATTTATTTTGTAGTAAATCGCTTTCAAATTGCGAAAATGAGAAATATCGTTCTCTCTATAGACCCTAAAGCGTATGTTACCATAAGCGATGTAGCAGATGTTATGCGAAGCAGTGATTAAAATAAAAAAATTGTATTAAGCTATTGCAAATAATATAAAAATGTTGTATAATGTAATGGTAAAATAGTGCTTGTACTATGTTATGATATTGGGTGAGGTCAATAGACACGGTCAAAAAAGGAGGATGATTTAATGATTTATATAGAGGAAAAGCACAAAAAAATGCTTTTCCTTTCTTATTATACACTGCTGCATTGTCTGGTGGATTTTTGTTGTATTTATTATATGTCGCAGATAGTTGTGCCTTTAAGTTTTGAATTTGGTATTGAACAGTATCTGTTATATGTAATATTATATAATTTTATCGCATTTGCCGGACAACTTCCGGTGGGTATTCTGGGAGATTTTATTCAGCGTAATCATTATATGGTTGCTGCTGGTCTGATCTGCTTGATTTTTGTTTATATTGGGACATTTTTTGGCTTGCCGATATTTCCGGCAGTATTATTTCTTGGGATCGGAAATGCTTGTTTTCATGTTGGCGGTGGTCGTGAAGCAATGGAATATCGGGAAAATGCTTGCCAGCCGGTTGGTATTTTTGTGGCAACAGGTGCATTTGGTGTGTTTGGAGGCAGATGGATCTCCGGACAAGGTATGAATTGGATATTGGCAATGTCAATAGTTCTTGTCGCTGCATTGCTGATACAGGCAGTATTATGTTATACAGCAGCTGAGAAGAAACAAATCAAGAAAGGTTTTTCATTCAAATATAAGCAAGGCAGCTGGTCGATTCTGATGGCAGTTTGCTGTATTTTGGTTGTTGTGCTTAGGTCATTTGCAGGTACTGTATTTAAATTTTCGTGGTCAAGCGGATGGCTTGCTTTGCTTATGACAATTGGAATTGTATTGGGAAAAGCTGTCGGTGGTATTTTGGCAGATCGCTTTGGAGTTCGGCAAACAGTTTTGATCTCACTTACTTGTAGTGCTATTTTCTTTTTAGGAGCAAATAAAATACCTATAATGGGACTGCTTGCTGTATTTCTGTTTAATATGACAATGCCCATTACTCTTTCAATGCTGGGAATGCATTTTCCAGAAGCAAAGGGAACGGTATTTGGTGCTTTGACATTTGCGATTTTCGTTGGATTGATACCATCTTATTACTGTAATATTACACAGTTCTCGCAAACATGGATATATGTGCTGTTGTCGGCAGCATCATTACTTTTGTTATATTTGCCATTGGTGCTTGCCAAGCGGCGTAGTGGCGGAGAATCGTTATGACAGATGAATGGATAACAATAGCTTTGATAAAAGGATTGATACAAGCGTTGCTTTTAACTGAAATATTGGAATTGTTAGCAGCAGCTTGTTTTCCGCATAGAAATAGATGGGACTTTTTATTGGTGTTTCTTGTAAATATTGTCACCAATCCTTTGGTGGTATATTTGGATTACTGGTTTCGATTTCGTATGCCTTCTGTGGTTTTATGGATCGCTATGCTTGAATTTGCAGTCTGGCTTTCGGAATCGCTAATTTATCGTAAGTGCCTTAAGGGAAATCAAAATCCGTTTTTATATTCGCTGATATTAAATGTGGTTTCTTATTTTGGTGGAATGTTTATTGGTAAATTTTTATAAAAATAAAGGTAACTTATAGAGGAGGGCTATAATATGAAAATATGTAAGAAGTTTGTCTTTATGCTGCTTTCTGTATTGATGTGTTTTAGCAGCATGCAGATATTTGCGTATGCGGATGCTATGCCGGCAGAAGATGCGTGGTATGTAGGTGGGTATTATGTAGTCAATAGCGATGGGGTATATGGATATACATATGATTATGTCTTGAGAGGAGGATCACAAGAAATAGAGTCTGGATTTAGCGTAGGCGATGTTGTATATGTAAAATATGCTGTTAATAGAATGGGTATCAATTGGGGTGATTGCTCTAATCTAACAAATCAATATGAAGATGGTTTTATTTTGTATGGTTGGGTAGATATGGCATATTTAACACCATATGATGAATATTTTGCACCAGAACCGGAAACAGATCCTCCTACTGAACCGCCTACAGAAGCACCTAGAACAAAGAAGGCTACGACAAAGGCAACTACAAAAGCCACAACAAAAGCGACTACAAAGGCAACCACAAAAATCACAACTACTTTAACAACTACTGCCACAACTACTGATGAAGAAAAGGCTGTTTTGGCAACCATAGAGAATAGAAATGATAACAGCGATTTATCTTCAAATAATCTCACATCACTTCTGGTTGGTGCTGTTGTAGTTCTTTTGGCGGCTTCCGCAGGATTGGCAATAGGTCTGATGCATTACAAAAAGAAGCGAATGGTTTCGGGTCAGATACATAATGAATCGTCAACAGGACAGCAGCAAACCGGAGTAAGATGTTGTCCTCAGTGTGGTACGTCAAACGCAGAATCGGCTATGTTTTGCAAAAAATGCGGAACTAAATTTAATTGATGAATAAGGTGTATCATTGGCGTTTTTATTAAACTGTCACATTCAATAATAAAACTGAACTTAAAAAGCGGTCTGTACGCTAAATGCGTCAAAACCGCTTTTTTTGTCTGTTGAAGCTTGACAAACGTTTGAATTCGTGGTATAGTATTATAGTTGAATTGAGTACAATTGTACTTCATATGCGGACGCACAAAGACTGTGTGGCAATATTATGCAGGAGAGGAGCCTTTTTCATAGGAATTGGGAGTGATGTGCATATGCAGACAAAGTTTATTGTTGTAGATACCTCGGTTTTGCCGGAAATATTTAGCAAAGTGCTTGAGGTAAAAAAACTTGTTGCAGACAGAACAGAAAAAAGTTTTGCCTCAGCCTGTAAACGAGTAGGCATTTCAAGAAGTGCGTTTTATAAGTATCGTGATTATGTATTTGCATATGATGATAAGATGACGCAGCGTATTATCAATCTTTCAGCAGTATTGCGTGACGAAGGCGGTGTGCTTTCTAATGTGCTGACAAAGCTTTATAGTCTAAATGCCAATATTTTGACAGTGAATCAAAGCATTCCTGTAGATGGTGTTGCAGTTGTCAGTATTTCTTTGCAATTCGAAGATGGTGCTGCAAATCCAATGGAAATAACAAACGCACTGCGTGGTGTAAAAGGCGTTGTAGAAGTCAGACTGTTGTCCGGTGAATAAATTTTGGAGGAAGTAAATATTATGAAAAAAATTGCTGTTTTAGGCTATGGTGTAGTAGGCTCTGGTGTTGTAGAGCTTTTTTACAAAAACAAGGAGAAAGTTGAAAAGAATACTGGTACAGAACTGGATGTAAAGTATATTCTTGATCTTCGTGAATTTCCGGGTGACCCTTATGCAGATAAGGTAGTTCACGATATAAATATTATTCTTAATGACCCTGAAGTTGGTTACGTTGCAGAATGTATGGGCGGAGTAAATCCTGCGTTTAAGTTTGTAAGCAGCTGCTTAGAGGCGGGCAAGAGCGTTTCAACATCTAATAAACAGCTTGTTGCAGAAAAAGGTGATATTCTTTTGCAAATCGCAAAGAAAAATGATTGCAATTTCTTCTTTGAAGCAAGTGTAGGCGGTGCTATACCGATAATTCGTCCACTTCATACTTGTCTTGCAGGCAATGACATTTCTGCTGCTGCCGGCATTTTAAATGGTACTACAAACTTTATCCTTGAAAAGATGTTTTGCGATAAGATGGGCTTTGATGAAGCATTAAAGCTTGCACAGGAGCTGGGATATGCAGAAAAAGACCCAACTGCTGATATTGACGGTGCTGACGCATGTCGTAAGGTGTGTATTCTTGCATCACTTATCTTTGGCAAACACGTTTATCCTGATAGTGTATATACAAAGGGAATTCGTGATATAACACTCGAAGATGTAGAGCTTGCAGAAAAAATGAATGGTTCTATTAAGCTTATAGGCAGCACAAAGCGTCTGGAAGACGGCAGAATCCTTTCTACTGTAATGCCTATGGTCGTGCCTGAGGAAAGTCTTATTTCTCATGTTAATGGCGTATTTAACGCTATAATGGTATGGGGTGATGGATTTGATAAGACAATGTTCTATGGCAGAGGTGCTGGTAAACTGCCTACTGCAAGTGCTGTATTGGGTGATATTATAGACAGCATAAAGTCTGAGCATACAGTAACATCACACGAGTGGGTGCTTGATGAGAATACAGACTTCATAGCGAATATAGATTCACTTGTTGCACCAAGATTTTATAGAACTGATGTCTGCACTTCAGAGGCATATGAAAATGCAGCCAAAGCAGCAGGCGTTACTGTAGATCAGATTACTGAAGGCGGATGCATTATAAGCAATTGTGATAATAAGACGGCTAATACTTTTGCAAAGGCTCTGGAAGAAGCAGGAGTAAAGGTTGTTTCACAGATTCCGGTTATGGCTGACTAAATTAATTTTATATCAAAATAATAAAACAAATAAGGCTTTCTATTATGCGTTAATGCACTATAGAATGCCTTATTTTAATTGAAATTAAATTATAAGTATATCAAAAACACTCCGTCATTTTGAGTACTACATCGGCAACTCTTTTTGCAGCTATCTTTTCAAATTTATCAAAAGACATAGCACCTTCGTCATCCGCATTGTCGGATATGCATCTTACACTTACAAACGGCACATTGTTACGATATGCACAATGACCGACTGCTGAACTTTCCATATCTACTGCATGTGGTTTGAAATTTTCTGCGATAACTTTTTTAACCTCGCTGTCTGTTATAAATGCCTCTCCTGATACTATTCTTCCAAAGAAATAATTTATGCCAAATTTATCGCAGCATTCAGCGGCAAGTGCCATAAGCTTTTCATCAGGTGTGAATACACCACAGTATGGCGGGTAATCATTCAGGAAATGTAAATCAAGGTCATAGTGGCGAACTTCGTTTGAGATCACTATATCACACACTTTTACATCATTGTTCATACCACCTGCTATACCGGCGTTTATTATAGCATCAGGCTGAAATGTATCGATTAGTGCTTGTGTGCATATTGCAGCATTTACTTTGGCTATACCGCTGCATACGTGTATGATCTCCGTGTCGTTTAATGCATGACTTACATAATAGTCATATCCTGCTTTTTTTACAATTTCTGAATCTGGAAGAGCAGCTCTGATGTCTGCGAGTTCAGATGGCATTGCTCCTATTATTGCTATACGCTTCATATTTTATGCTCCTTTTTATTTTTGATATGCTTTTATTATAAATGCAAATGGAAAATAAATCAAGTCTTATAGTCATTACTTTTAATTATTTTATATGAGCCGGTGCAACGAATAAGTAAAAAAGCACGCAATTTCGGGCGAAAAAATTTTTTTGAAAAATTTTGAAAAAAGGCTTGACAAATGCTTCAATATGGTGTATAATAATATACGTCGCTAAGGGATAGCGACAAAACAAAATGGAAAGTGATGGGAGTTTAGCTCAGCTGGGAGAGCATCTGCCTTACAAGCAGAGGGTCACAG
>CALESG010000090.1 GCA_937907215.1 uncultured Ruminococcus sp. | reverse complement strand
AAAAAGCTGCTGTTCCAGCGACTGCATATTGAAAAGCGTTATAAATTGGATTTGAATGTGCTTTATGATTCAGATCTGATATGAATCCACCGATATTCGGATCAATAATTCCAAGATTAATTCCTGTATCTTGAAAAAATCTATTCTGAAAATCATTTGCAAGCGCTGTCATATCAAATGCCATCATTCCCAATCCCAACTTACTTGATATAGAAAAAACATTTGTCATCAATGCACTACATCCAAATGCTTCTCCAGCTATTGCTCCTATTCCTCCCAATCCACCAAAGAGTCCTCCAATAAGCATTCCATCTTCAGTTCCGTTAATGATTCCGGGAAGTATACCGTCTACACCATATTGTGCGTATCCGGATAGTCCACCAATAGCAGCACCGCTTAATCCACCTATCAGCATTCCAGCAAGTATTCCAATACCTATTCCTTCAAGACCAGGTATCAATAAACAAACTACTGCCGCAACAATTTCAAGAACAAGGCATATTTCTTTCCAATGGTCCTTACACCAATCTCCTACTTTCTTCAAACCATCGCAGAACTTTTCCCAATCGGACTTTTCACATTCCGGTTTCAGGTAGGAATATTCTTTGTAGAACTCATCTTTTGCTTTTGAAACGGCATCAGCTGCGGAATTATCTCGGTTGATTGTCATGTCTATGAATGCATTTACTTCCTTTTGTGTTGCTTCCAAACCTGCGATCTGTTGTTCCTGCGTCTGAGATGATGAGGAAATACTGCTGACAACATTATCACAAACACTGCTGTTGATTCCAAGGATTTTGGATTTTAACGCAGATAAGTCAACGCAAAAGTCGCTGACTGCATTTTTTGCTTGCTCTATGTAATTGGACATACTATTGATTTTATCTTTATAAAGCTCAATTGTTGCCATAAATTCATCCTTTCCTAAATTATACGATATTGCAGGTTGTTTTGTCAATGACGCATAATCTATTTTTAAAACAAATGTGTCACAAAAGAAATTCCGTGACACATTTGCAAACTTTATTTGTTAACGGATTTCTTCTTTTTTACAATGATAATTACCACGCCTGCAATAATACCTACTGTAAATATACTACATAGAATTCTGAACCACAAACAGTAAAACAACCCTACCTGAATGGATGAAATTTCTTGTACAGTATAAGTATTACCGGCCTCATCAACAAGAACAAAACTTAAATCATGCCAGCCCTTTTCCAAAGTATAGGACAATGTATCTGTTTCATCTGAATAATCAAAATGAGCCGCTGAAATTACTTTCCCATTGTCATATACGACACACTGTGATTTGTCAAGTGATTCACTGATATTGGATAAAGTAATCGTCTTTGTTTTACTTGTATATGATTTCCAGTCTTTCAAATCAGAAGGAACAGTGCAAGTCGGCGCAAGTGCATCAATACGAATCCATCCCAGTGTTATGTGCGATGTTTCTTTATTGTAAGTGTTTTCTGCCCAAAGATAAAGGTCTTTATTTGTTCCCTCAGGATAATTGTCTGCAAAATACTCCTTTGGCAACATATAGTTGTAAACACCAACTGCATACATATCTTCAGAATTGTCAGCGGTTATTCCGGTATCTTGAGATTCACCGTTTTCATCACGAAGTATAATGCTTGTTTTTGAATTCTCCTGTGCAAATACCGTAATATTCAAATCACTGAAAGCATCAGGTCTTTTGCTTATCGGTGTATTCTCATCCTTTTGTAATGAATACCATCCTTTCGATGCTGCCTTGTTACTATTAGAAATATAAGCAAGAACGTCAGATTTCATCATCAAAACAGAAGTATTTCTGCAAAGAACACTTCGATTTCCTGCCTTGTCCACTGCTGTAAGGTCTACTGAATACACACCATCTTTTTCAAATTCTGGTAATGTATAAAGTTTTTCTGAAATGGTTCCGCTATCAGTTGCAGGAACAATTGTACCTATCTCTTTCCCATTTGAATATTCAGGAGTATAAACAGTCAAGTCATATTCAATATGATCAAAGTTTGTATCCGAAAATGCAACAGAAGGGATGAATTCTTCTTTAACTCCTGTTTTTTCATTGTATATTTCCAGATTCTCATATGACTTTTTCTCATCCTTTGCATAAACTCCATTTCTCTCCGCAATAATCGGATTTTTAAAATCGATTTCAAACACAACCGTTTCCTGAGCAGCCGTAGAATTGGATGCCAAATCTACCGGAGAAACTCTAATGAGATAGATGCCGTCATCATTTTCCTTAAAAGGAATCTCCAGTACATGCTCATCTCCATCATCTCTCCAGCCATATGCAGGAACTGAATTCATATTGCTTTTATCATGTTTAAGACCTGATTCTTTTTTTAGGATCTCCACATTTGCCCCATCTGCTGAAAAGTTATGTTCAATAATTGTAATTCTCGCAATTTTATTTATGCTATCAAGTCCGAAGTAATGTTCCTCTTTCGATGTCTTAAATTCATCAAAATTCGTTTTCAAAACCGGAGCTGTTTTATCCACAACAAACATGGATTGACTAAATGGCTCTGCCATATTTCCAGCCATATCAGTAAAATTAATGGAAAAACTGTAATCACCATCACTACTGATTGTAAACGTTCCTGTATGTACTGCTGCATCACCTTCTCCTGTTGAAACCCAATTGCTAATAATCTGCTCACTGCCATTAAGTATAAATCTTACATCAGAAGCATTAAAGTTTCTTTCAGTGATCGATATCGTTACGACCTGATCTGTATTATAATACATTTTATTTACTGGATTTTGATTGCTTAATGATGCTGTTATAGTTGGATTTGTCGTATCAATGCTATACTGCTTTTTCGCTTCACTCTCATTACCTGATCTATCAGTCAATTTAATATATACTTCATTATCATTGGTATTGCTTGAAACAGTAATGTTGAAACTTAAATTGGTAATAAGATTTGAATCTCTTGATATTGAATCATCAATGATTGATGCTATATCAGAATCACTCTGATATGAACCATCATTTGCAACAGTGATAACTCCTGAATTCCCATCATTTGCAATAGACCATTCAATTGTAGAAATGCCTGAGAATGTATCCTGCACATTTATAGTAAGCGGCACACTTGTATTATACAATGGAATACCATTTGAGTCTGATTTATTTGATTCAATATTTTCCGATATTGTAATATCTGATACCAATTTGTGCAATTCACCATCTTCAATAATATTGCCATCAGCATATCTGAGTCCAGATGTATGCTTAAATCCATCTTCCAAAGGATTTTCCGATACGACATTATCGGCTACTAAAGCCCAAACCTGCCCCTTAAATCCCTTTTCAATAGTAAACTCAGCATATGATGCACCATCTTCATCATGATAATCAATGTCTGTACTGTAAACTTTTGTACTTTTCTCCTGTCCATTTACATCTCTGCGATATAATGTTACATAATTAATTCCAGAAGAATTGCCCTCATCTTTTACAAATACCTTTACTTTTATATCATTCATAAAATAAAATCCGTATGTTCCACGTTCCATATCAGCGCCGCTGTCATTTTGATCACTAAATTGGAATTCTGTAATTTCAGGATTAGTTTTATCAATGTGAACGACCTTTGTTCTTTTCTCTGAATCATCAGAATTATCAGATGATTTATTTCCTGCATTATCTTGTGCATCAACAGTAATCTGATAATTGCCTTCATCTTCAATACGATACCGATATTTGGCTTCATTTGTAAATCTTTCCTTCATATCAGCAAAAGCTATATACTCATTGTCTACTATCACACCGTTTTCGGTAACTTCGGATTTCGTTTCTAATGAACCGTCATTATTCGTAATATTTTCATACATCAAAACTTGATTCAATCCAGCATTCTCATCTTTAGCTATAACATTATAATCAAAACCCGAAGGATACCAAATTTCTCCGTTGATAATATTTTTATTTTCTTTCGATAATATGATTTCTGAAATTGGTTTGATATTTTCTAATACAAGATGTGTTTTATCATCTCCATTTGACAGTTTTCCATCTTCATTTTTAAAATAATAGTTAGCTGTATTGCCTAATAGATCCGTTA
>CALESG010000089.1 GCA_937907215.1 uncultured Ruminococcus sp. | reverse complement strand
GGCTGTGTTGGAGGTCCAAGCCGTCACAGTGACCCTGTAAATATTAAGAAAGACAGAGAAAAACTTCTTTCCGAAGCAGACAGCAGAAATGTAGAAGAAAACCTTAAGCGAACAGGTGCTATTAACATTGATATGAAACGATGAATTAAAAACAAGCTGTCGACAGTTCGATCACTCTACGACCCTCACATTCAATTTTTGATTGTTTTAAAGTGTATATTTCCCTCTATATGCTTGTTTTGTAAATGAAAATAATAAAAAGGCTGTTGCAATTAAAATCTCTGCAACAGCTTTTTTATTAAAATTAAATCATACATTCAATGCGTATAATATAAAATTTAAACCATAACTTTTTCTTTTTTCATTTCTAATTTTTTCATTGATCTAAGCTCTAAACTCATCATAATAATAGTAACTAAAAATGAAAGTATATCTGCCGCAGGTGCGGTATACATTATACCGTCAAGCTTCCATATATAAGAGAATATAAATAATAATGGCATAAAGAAAAGGAACTGTCTTGTAAGTGATAAAAATACACCTTTATATGCCTTTCCTATTGATGTAAAAAATGTTGACACTATAGGCTGGAAAAAGTTTATTATAGCTGTAATTAAGAATATACGGAAGAACTTTACACCAAACTCCACGTAATCATCATTGCCTTCACCAAACAGTGAAAGAATATTTGCCGGAAATACTTGAAATATAATAGATGCTATAAGAGATAATCCGCCTCCAAGCACAAGAGTGAGAAAAAGTGCCTTTCTTACTCTGTCATAATTTTTAGCTCCGTAATTATAACTCTCGATAGGTTGACTTCCCTGAGAAAGTCCAATAATAAATGAGAAGAATACCTGGAATACTTTCATAACTATTCCTGCAACTGCTATAGCTGTAGTTGCTCCATACTTAGAACTTTCTCCATAGGTAGCAAGAAGCTGATTCATAACGATCTGAACTACCATCATTGCAAGCTGATTAAAACAAGATGCCATTCCAAGCAATGAAATTTGCTTTACATTAACAAACTTAGGAATAAAATGCTTTATTGTAAGCTTTACTGTCTTATAATTTCTAAGATAATATATTACTATTACAGCAGAGATTATTTGTCCTATAATAGTTGCCAGTGCAGCACCTGCCATACCCCAATTAAACACAAGAACGAACAAGGCATCGAGTATAACATTTATAACTGCACCGACAATATTGCAAATCATTGTCATCTGCGGACTTCCGTCTGCTCTTATAATATGTCCTCCGCCTGCGGTAAGTATCATAAAAGGAAATCCTATTGCAGTGATACGTACATAAACAGCTGCATACTCCTCGACAATGCCGCCCTCTGCACCGCAAAGCGTAAGAATAGGTGAAAGAAATATTTCCGTTATTATCATAAGTACAACGCCGCATATAAAAAGCATCGCAGATGAATTTCCTGCAAAATAAGCAGCTCTTTTTTCATCGCCTTTGCCCATTGATAGATTAAAACACGACGCACCGCCTATTCCAAAAAGCAATGCCAATGCTATACATGATGTTGTAAGCGGAAAGGCTATATTAGTTGCTGCGTTGCCGTCTATTCCAACTGACTGACCTATAAACAACTGGTCAACTATATTATATAATGCTGACACCAACATTGCTATAATACTCGGCACTGCAAATTTTTTCATAAGAACGCCTATTTTTTCAGTGCCTAAAAATGTTCTGTCTGATGTTTTTTCCATTTTCCATCTCTCCTTTTATTATAAAAATATTAAAAAGCACTCTGACAAAGATACAACTCTGTCAGAGTGAAACTATCATTTAAGCGTAACAATAGTTACACCATCTTCACCTTCTCCAAATACTCCAAGGCGAAATGACTTTACATAAGGCAGCTTTTTGAGCCGCTGATGAACTGCCTTTCTAAGAAGTCCGGTTCCTTTTCCATGTATAATAGTTACTGTTGAAATATGCGATAAAACCGCACGGTCAAGAAATGCTTCCATTTCATAAACACCTTCATCACAAGCTCTTCCTCTTATATCAAGTTCCATAGAACCGCTGCGTTCTGCTTTTGCAGATACTCTTCCCTGTTTTCTCTGTGGTCTGACATTTTGTTTCTGCTGCTTCTGGGGTTGATTTTCAACAAGTCTTAGTCTTGAAACTTTGACCTTTGTTTTCATAACACCCATCTGAACGAAAACTTGTCCGCTGCTGTCTACATTACCTGCAATAATACCCTTTTGCTTTGTATCGGCAATAATAACAGTATCACCACTCTTTAAAGGACGTGGCAGAGTATATTCTTCGTCTGTTACATCGTCAATAGGATTGGCTGTATTGTACATCTTATTAAATCTCTGCTTGCTGCCGGATTTTGCAGCAGATACAGCATCTGCAAAGTTCGCCTTTTCTTTTTCTTTTCTAAGTTTATCGAGCTCATCAAGCAATGCGTTTGACTCTGCTTTTGTTGTTTCAATGATATTATTTACCTGAAGGCGTACTTGTTCCATACGCTGAGCTTTTTCTTCTTGGAATTGCTCCATTTCATCAGCAAGCTCTTTTTCATGTTCTTCTGCCTTTATTCTTGCTGTTTCAGCCTTTTCAAGTTCATTTTCAAGCTGAATACGTGTATTCTCCAGTTTCTCAACAGCCTTTTCAAAGCGTGTATTTTCCTGACTTACAAGCGTTTTAGCATGATTTATAACATCTTTTGAAAGACCAAGTGTTTCAGTGATCGCAAATGCATTTGATTTACCTGGTGCACCTATTATAAGCCTATATGTCGGACGCATATTTTCTACATCAAATTCACAAGACGCATTTTGAACATCAGGCTGTTCAGTCGCATAGAGCTTCAGCTCCTGATAATGTGTTGTTACCATAAGCTTTGCACCATTATCCTTAAGCCTTGATATTATAGCTTCAGCAAGTGCCGCACCTTCTACAGGATCAGTACCTGAACCAAGCTCATCAAAAAGTACCAAAGAGCTGTCATCGGCTTCCTCAAGAATGTGTATTACTTCTTTCATATGAGCAGAAAATGTAGAAAGATTTTGCTCAATGCTTTGAGTATCACCTATGTTTGCATAAACGGATTTAAAAACAGAAATACGGCTGCCTTCCGCTGCCGGAATAAGAAGTCCGCACATAGTCATAAGCGTAAGCAAGCCACAAGTTTTTAATGCAACGGTCTTACCGCCAGTATTTGGACCGGTTATTATAAGTGCATTGCAATTATCGCCAAGAGAAAATGATATAGGTACTACACGGTCAGAAGGAATCAGCGGATGACGTGCCTTTTTCAAATCTATAATACCATCATCAGACAAAATAGGCTCGAATGCTTTCATCTGAGCTGCAAGATTTGCTTTTGCAAAATATATATTCAACTCTGCACACACACCGTGGTTATTTATAATAGCATCAGCCCATGAGGCACAATCTTCACAAAGCTCCTTGATAATGCGTTCTATCTCTTCTTGCTCTTCAACTTCAAGCAGACGAATATCATTGTTGGCTTCAACTATGGAAATCGGCTCAATAAATATTGTCTGACCGGACGCTGACGAATCGTGTATAAGTCCCTGTATATGAGTACGATGTTCTGCTTTTACCGGAAGAACAAAGCGTCCGTCACGCAGTGTTACTCTTGTATCCTGAAGGCATTTCTGAACATCCTGGTTGCGTACCATTTTATCAAGTGTGTCACGCAAATGCTGTTGTGAACGACTTATTTTTCGTCTTATCTGAGAAAGTGCTGCACTTGCTGCATCTGCAATCTCATCTTCCGAAATAATGGAACGCTCAAGTTTTTCCAAAAGATATGGAACTGGCGTAAGCTGTGAAAAAAGATAATCAAGTTCAGTATCCATATCAAAGCAGTGATCATACCAATCAGATAAAACCTGAATTTGTCTAAGTATTACTGCAATATCCATAAGATCTTTAAGCGAAAGTCTTGCGCCTGATTTAACACGCCTTAGCGACATACGCATATCACGGAAATTGTAAAATGATGGTGTACCAAAACGCATGGCAAGTGACAAAGCTTCAGAAGTCTTTGCAAGTTCTTCACGCACACGGGAAATATCTGTTTCCGGCTTGAGTTTAAGTGCCATATTTTTGGATATTTCATTTGAGGTCTTATCTGACAGCATTTCAAGTATCTTATCAAGCTCTAATATTTTTTCGTATTTATTCATAAAACCTCCTGTCGTTTTATTTTATATTTCTCTCAATATTATGATAAAATTCAAGGCTTCGTGGCTTTACTGACATATGACTGCATATAAAAGCTTCCGAAAATCTTGAAACAATATCTATAACTTCATCTCCTGCTCTAAAATTAAACAGGCGATCTAGATCTACCAGTGTAATATGACGAATCATTTCAAGTCCTGCAAGGCTCATATAATAATCATTATATACATCTGAGCCTTCATTTTTATTTAACTTATCATAACAGCTTCTGCACCAAAAGCAGCCTTCCGAAGCAGAAAAAACAAGCCTTTCCGGTAAATAATTCATACATTCTTTACACATAAGTATATCAGGCATAAATCCCATTTCAGAGGCAAATCTAAGCTCAAATAAAGGCTTTAGCATTTTAGCGTCACGTTTTCCCTCTGTAAGATAAAATAACGTATTAAGAATAAGTCTGAGTATAATATTATCCTGATTATCTTTTGGAACAGTTATTCGTATAAGCTCGGCAAAATAAGACGCCAGACTAAGATCACGAAGATTTTCACGCAGATGGTAGAAAATCCGAATCGGCTTGGCGTTTTGATAATAATATCTGTCTTTACGCTGCTCTATACAAAAATCTGCATACGAAAACAGCTGAGTAGCAGCGATGCTCTTTCCGGTTATTTTTTTTGAACCACGAACAAAGACCGTCACTACTCCAAGCTCTTCGGTCAGCATATCAATAAATCTTCCCTTATCTCCTGCTTGTGTTTCATGCAGAACCAGACCTTTCATTGAGAGCATCATAACACGCAGACCTTTCTGTATTCTTATTATCTGCTATAGCAGATTCTTTACGATAACTAAGATAATCATCGATCTTTCCTGTTTTGCAGAATATTTCCCAAGATGTCAATCAACTCACCTCCGGAAATATTATAGGTAAAAGCAATTAAAATATGGCTGTCAAAAATTACGTGCCATCGTCAGCAAGTCCAAAATTCTTGATAAGACCTTCTTTATTTCTCCAGTCCTCCTTGACTTTTACCCAGCACTTAAGATTAACCTGAATTCTAAAAAAGTTTTCAAGGTCATATCTTGCAGCAGAGGCAATGCGTTTTAACATAGCTCCGCCCTTGCCTATTACAATTCCTTTGTGTGACATTCTTTCACAATATATCACAGCGTCAATATCAAGTATATCTTTATCGTCACGTTCTTCCATTCTTTCAATGCCAACAGCTATACCATGCGGTACTTCCTTTTCAAGTGCATTTAGAATTTTTTCACGTATCATTTCAGCCGCAAGAACCTTTTCAGGCTGATCGGTAAATTTTTCATCAGGGAAAAAGTGAGGTGACTCTTTGGCAAGCTTCATAACTTCTTCTTCTACAATGGAAATGCCGTCTTCATAAATAACGCTTATAGGAATAATGGAATAAAAATTATACTTTTGACTAAGCTCTGTAATAATATGAACAAGTGCAGACTTATCAGACAGCAGATCTATTTTATTAAGCACAAGTATGATATTAGCCTTTGATCTCATAAGATTTTTAAGGAGTTCATCCTCTTCATCGCTTACAAAACGATTTGTACAGTCCATCACAAACAAAACAGCATCCATATCAACAATAGAGCTTTTAGCAGCATTAAGCATATGGGTACTGAGCTTATTCTTAGGTTTATGCAGTCCCGGTGTGTCCATAAACACCATCTGCGTATCACCTACTGTTTTAATTCCTGTGATACGAGTTCGTGTTGTCTGCGGCTTATTACTTACAGAGGCTATTTTCTCACCTATAATTGCATTTAAAAGAGATGATTTGCCTGCATTAGTTCGTCCGACAATAGATACAAATACAGATTTTGTCATACTCATTCTTCCCCATTAACAAAAGTGTTTTCTCTTGAAATTCCAAGCTCACCCAAAACCTGTTCTTCTTTTTCTCTCATAATTCTTTCATCAAGGGGGCTTGTTTCATGGTCATAGCCAAGAAGATGAAGCATTGAATGAACTGTAAGAAAACCTATTTCTCTTTCCAATGAATGACCATAGATCTTAGCTTGACGCATTGCCGTTTCAAGAGAAATAACAACATCGCCAAGAAGTGCGCAGCCGGTTTCTTTATTTACATCATATTTACCGTCTGCACCAAGAGGAAATGACAAAACATCAGTAACACTATCTTTGCTGCGATAAATCTTATTAAGGCTGCGTATTTCATTGTTGCTTACAAATGATACGCTGACCTCTGCATTTTGATTAAAATTTTCCATTCTGAGTACTGCCTGACAGCAGCGGCGAATCAAAAGTCTGATTCCTACTGGAACTTTTATCTCCTTCTGATTATTTTTAACTGAAACTTTTACCTTTATTACTTGCATTGCTTTCTCCTTTTACATTATAATATTTTTCATAGGCTTTAATAATGTCCTGAACAAGTTTATGTCTAACGACATCTTTATTTGTAAATTCCTGTATATATATATCTTCAACATGGCGAAGTACCTTCATCGCTTCCAAAAGACCGCACTTGCGTTTGTCCGGAAGATCTATCTGAGTTGTATCGCCTGTAATAACCATTTTCGACTGGTTTCCAAGTCGTGTCAAAAACATTTTCAGCTGTTCCGATGTGGTGTTCTGTGCTTCATCCAGAATGATAAATGCATCATCAAGAGTACGTCCTCTCATATATGCAAGAGGTGCAACTTCTATACTTCCACGTTCCATATGCTTCTGAAAAGTTTCTGCTCCAAGCATTTCAAACAAAGCATCATAAAGCGGTCTTAAATAAGGATCAACTTTGTTCTGCAAATCACCCGGCAAAAATCCAAGCTTTTCTCCTGCCTCTACCGCAGGTCTTGTCAAGATGATCCTGTTTACCTCATGACGCTTAAATGCCTTTACTGCCATTGCAACAGCAAGATAAGTTTTTCCTGTTCCTGCCGGTCCCACTCCAAATACAATTGTATTTTTCTTTATTGCATCAACATATTTCTTCTGTCCAACTGTCTTTGCTCTTACGACCTTTCCTGTTGCAGTAAGGCAAACACCATTCTCTGTAAGAGAATCTATCTCACCGGCTTCTCCGTCATCGACCATAGAAGTCACATATCGTACAGTCTGAACATTTACCGACTGTCCTGTATCTGACATATGCATAATTGCTTGAATTGCACTTTCAGCACTTTCTGCGGATTTTTCATCGCCTGTAATTTTTATTTCTTCTCCTCGGCACACAATAGATACATTATATTGTTTTTCAAGAGCTTTTATATTTTCATCAAAACTCCCACATATTTCCTGCATCTGTGTGCTGTTTTGAACTGTAATTCGTCTTTCAGTCATATAAACTATTGAACCTTTCTCTTACATTGTTCAGCTAAGAACCTATTTGCATAAATTTAAAATTTATAAAATCATTTTAAATAGAAATACATCACTTCCAACTTCAAACAGGTTCTTAGTACATTGTAACACATTTTATCCTTATTTTCAAGGGATTTAGAAAACTTTGCTAAAATAATACGCAATTTATTTACATCAAAGTTAATTTTAGCACCTTCATTCGACATCTAATAAAACATTTGAGAATGTATATATTTTTGATATTAAAAGCAAGTATATTATAATTCATTTTTCAAAAGATATAAGAAAGAAAAGCTTAAGGCAACACCGCACAAAGATTGTGCATCAGATGCACAGTCAGATTCTTCGTCAGATTGCATAAAAATTTCGCAGGCATGCTGTCGCCTGTCAAGGAATTTTTGTGTGATATGATGAAAAATATGCAAGCAGATGATGTGCAAAGCCGCTAGGCGAGCTTTGTGCGGTGTTGCCTTAAATAGCAACTATTTATTTTTAGGATTTCAGAACTTGTGTTCATAAGGAAGTTCTCAATATTAGAAAGGAAAAATGAAAAATGAAAAAGCTTATCAAATCAGAATTTGAAACTCTCGATATTGCGGAAAAGGCTGCTATTGCCGTAAATAAAAAATTGCCTTTTATAAAGAAAATACACGTATATCCGCTTAATCCGGAAAGTGTTGATATTACAGAAAATCATGAAAAACGTTTCACACTCTTGCCAACAGCTGTTACCTCTATGAATTATATAACCGCACTTGTAGAAACTGATTATAACTTTGAAGATATTCCAGAAGAAAAACAGCGTCAAACATCATTTGTTGAATTCAAATGTGACGAACAGTATATAAATGCTGTAGAACATATATTGATACAAATGGGTGGAAGTTCTATTACAGCGTCATAAAACAGCATTGATACGCATAAACTTTATAAAACAATATCGGACAGCACCGTTATAAACAGTGTTGTCTTTACATCTGGAGGTCAAAAATGACAGAATATTTACCTGAAGGCAGCAGACTGCACAAAGCCGAAAATTTAACAGCACTAAGAAGCACCGAAGCACTTTTAACGGCTATGAAAAAAGGAACAGTACTGGAAGCACGTGCAACAGTTTGTGACAGTTCACACAACTTGATAGTAGACCTGCCATGTATGAAAGGGATAATCCCAAGAGATGAAGGAGCACGTGGCATAAACGATGGAACTACAAGAGATATTGCACTTATTGCACGTGCAGGAAAACCAGTATGTTTTAGAGTAATGAAAATTGAACAGGACGAAAAAGGCTCACCGGTAGCAATATTGTCACGACGCTCGGTGCAGGAAGAGTGTTGGAACAATTATCTTTCAAAGCTAAAAGCTGGCGATATTATTCCGGTACGCATAACTCATATGGAAAGATTTGGATGTTTCGTAGATGCCGGCTGTGGAATCCCATCTCTTATTCCTATTGATTCCATATCAGTTTCAAGAATAAGTCACCCATCTGATAGATTCCGTACAGGACAGAATATTAGAGCAGTTGTAACAGGATTTGAAATGGGTAAGCTTTGCTTAAGTCATAAAGAACTTCTTGGAACATGGGAAGAAAATGCTGAACTTTTTTCAGTAGGTGAAACAGTAGCAGGAATAATACGTTCAGTTGAAGATTATGGTGTATTCATTGAACTTACACCTAATCTTGCCGGACTTGCAGAGCCGCAGCCTCAGCTGCGCACAGGACAATGTGCCAGTGTTTACATAAAAGCACTGATACCTGAAAAAATGAAAGTCAAACTTGTAATCGTAGATGTATTTGAACCGGATTATCCAATTTCTCCTATGAAATATTTCATCAATGAAAATCATATAAGCCACTGGAAATATACTCCGCCAAATGCTCCTAAACTTATTGAAAGTGTATTTGACTGATAATATCATTTTAGAGCTTGTGTTCATAGGTTCAGCACAAGCTCTTATTTTTTATAATTATATTTTGAACCAGCCCTGAACATTGTTCAGGGCCTTTTTTGCTTAAAACACTTTAAAAATATAACATAAAATATAATTAAGATATGCTTAGATGAAAAAAAGGTGAAAATATACATTAAATAATTGACATTAGTCATTATATATTGTATAATATTTAATGTGCAAAAAATTGTATGCAATTTGCAGCAGAAGGGCTGATGTATTATATGAAAAAAAGTTATATTGCAGCTTTTGTATTGAGTTTAATGATAACAACACAATTTGCTGTTGGCATCAATGCAGAAGCTGCCGATAAAAAAAATGTTTCTCATGTTTATAATAAACAGGAAATTGTTGAAAAGTTATGTGCTGATAAATCCCTTACAGCTCTTTCATTATTGACAGATGGTATCTCGGATGAATCAAAAACAGCCATTCTCCCTAAAAGCTACAGCCTTAGAGAAGAAGGCATTGTAACACCTGTAAAAGATCAGGGCAAATATGGAATGTGCTGGTCATTTGCAGCAATGAATTCTATAGAATCCTCTCTTGTAAAAAAAGATTCTGATATTGACCTTTCAGAATGGATACCTGCATATTATACATACTGCAAACAGTTCGGTTTTCCGCTTTATGATAAAAATAATACTATATTTGATCAAGGCGGAATGTATAAATACTCTTCTTCAATGCTTGCTGCCGGAATAGGTGCTTTTGACGAGAGATATGACAAATGGTATTACGGTGATGAATCCATTTTAAAAAGCAAAAGATCTGCTGATGATGTAAGGGCAATGCGTGATTACCAAATTACAGATATTGAATATTTTTCATACTGGCAAGATAATGATGCTATTCTGCCTTATCAAATACACGCAATTCAAAACGCAGTCTATAATGGTCATTCTCTCGTTTTAAACTATGCTCATTTTGATGATTGCTATTCTGATAAAAAAGCATCATATTTTACAAGCGATAATTGTATTGAAAATGCAGATGAATTTCCGCTGCATTCTGTAAATATAATAGGCTGGGATGACAATTATTCATCTGAAAACTTTTTGAATAAGCCTGACCGTGACGGTGCATGGCTTTGTAAAAACAGCTGGGGCGAAGACTGGGGCGATGGAGGATATTTCTGGCTCTCATACGCTGACCCTACTATTTATGATATATTTTATCTTGATGCCGAATCATCGGAAAAATATAATGATATTCATATTTACGATAACTATGGAGCTACAAATTTCATTTCATCTGAAAAAAATTTAACAACAACGTTTGACTACATGGCAAATGTTTTCACTGCTGATGAAGATTGTTTTGTTACAGCAACTATGCTTAGTACAAGCAAGACTGACGAGAAATATGATATTTCAGTATACACCGAACTTAGCGACCCTAATGATCCTTGTTCGGGAAAACTTTGCAGCACAATAAGCGGATCTTTGCCTAATGCAGGCTATCATACAATAGATTTTGAAACACCTGCTTTTGTAAGTGCAGGAGATAATTATTCTATCGTTGTAAAGTTAAGCGGTGACAGCGGCTATCATATTTCATGTGAAGGATATATCGATTATGAGATCTTCTATAAAGACGGTTCAAGCGAATATGTAGACGATGAAATGAAAAATCATATTTTAAATAATTTTAAAAAAGGTCAAAGTTTTATAAGCTCTGATGGAATAAAATGGAGTGACAATTACGAAAACGGAACTCATGAATATGAAATAAAGTGCAATGACACTGAAAAAGAAAAATATGTATACTATGAAGTCATTACAAACAACAGTATAAAATCATTCACTAAACCTGTTGATTCTGTAATATTCTCTGAATACTCAGATGAACTTCCGCTTGGCACTGATATAAAACTTGAATCTCCTTCGGGCAATGAAATAAAATATTCTATAAATGGCAGTCCTTATCAAACTTATGATTCCCCTATTGTTTTTGATGGAGATATGGTAATATCCGCTTATACAAATGAGAATAATATATTTGAAAAAAAATATGTGCAGCAAAAAGCCGTTTTATCAAGTGTACTTATGAATAACGGAATAAAAAATAAATACATATATGAAACGGAAAAGGGCAGCGGCAGATATACCGAACACGTACCAATAAGCGAAGACAGCGTATGTTTACAGCTTATATCAACAGGTGATATATATATTGACGGTACAAAAATCACTTCAGGAGAAAATTACAATATATCACTCAACAATGGAATCAATGATATAAATGTAAGCGTTTCCGAAGAAGGCAAGATAACTAATCAATATACTCTTACATTTATTAAGGTCAAAACTATGGTCGGTGATGCAAATGCAGACGGTGTAATAAATATAGCTGATGCTGAAGAAGTGTTTAATATTTATACCGAAAATGCAGTAAATTCACAGAATGATAAATCCAACGCTCATCAATACTCAAATGCCGATGTAAACGGTGACGGTAAAATAGATATAGCAGATGCAATGCTTATACTCAAATACTACTCCGAAAACGCTTCCAAATAATTTAGAAAGCGAAATCATACTGACGTATGGTGAGATTTTGTCGGTGCAGTAATCGGCAAAATTTGCCGAAAAAACGTGCGGCTATCCTATGAACACAAGTTCTTAACATTCTAAAACAAAAAACCCACTGTAAAAATACAGCGGGTTTTTTATATTTGTAATTATTATTTCTTACTAAAAACAAATATGTATTATACTAATAAAATTATTATTAGTTAGCAGTAGCCGGTGATACATCTTCCATAGCGCTGCCTGTTTCTGCACTTACAAATTCAAGAGCTCCGGAATCAAATTCAACCTTAAAGAGCATTCCTACAATACCAGGGTTATCACTAATATCAAGTGAAATTGTAATGGTATCCCCAACCTTACCACTTGCACATGAAGCGGATATAGTAAACTGACCTGGCTGAACCTGAGATGGCTGAGTAGGAGTTGCATTACCAACAGTAACATAACCGCCTACAGTCTTTACATCAAGCTGTTCTTCTGCCCAGTTTACAAAGTCAGGAGATGACAAAACGATAGGATAATTTCCATCAGGAGTATTTTCCTTGATCTTAAATTCAAGATTTATCATATCGCCGTTGAATATCTTATCAGTATTGCCTGTCATATCAAGCCAATAAACCGGCTTTGAAACAGGAATAGAAACATATTTATTCTGAATTTCTGTAACTACTTCTGTAACAGTCTGACCGCTTGAATCTTTAGAAGGGCTGCCATTTTTTTCAGTAACTACAACCTTCTTTGTATGAACTTCTGTCTGTACAGGTGCAGGTGCTTCAGTAGGATCCTGAGCTCCTCCTCCAAGAATATTGCTTGGGTCTACACCAAATGTAATTTCCTGCTTCAAGAAAGATGTAGGATCTTCAGCAGCTCCTCCATTTGCATTTGCATTAGCTTTTGCAGCTTCTGTACTGCTGCTTTCAGCATTGCTGCTCTCGTCGCTTTTCTCACTGTTGTCACTGTTGTTATTATCATTTTCGCTAGCTGAACTGTCATCACCGTCAACTACACTACTTTCCCCATTAAGAGAAGCCTCAGCAATACTATCAGAAACAGAAGAAACATCTGTATCGTCTTTGCCACAGGCACTCAATGTACCCCCAATTGCTGCAACTAATAAAATAGCTGCTATACGTGCACTTAATGATTTCATAATATGCCCGTCCTTTCTATTTGGATTTATTCTATTATACACGTCTTTGCAAAAAAAGTCAAGCACTTTTATCAAATTAAAATAAATAGAAGAAAAAAAGTAAAAATCCTTGATTTTTTGATATGAATGAAGTATACTATAAAAGTATACTGTAAAAAGTATATTATAAATTGTTTTTTTAATAAAGGAGTAATAAAAATGTCAGACAGTATATTTACAATAAGTGAACTTAAACAAAATTATAATACTATAATACGTCTGCTTTCAGATGTACAGGCAGACCATGATCATATGCAAAAATCACTCGACCTTTTGGAAAGAGTTCCCGCACAACATGTTCCCGGCGATATTGCAGGTCAGGCAAAGGCAAATGCCACAATGGAAATTGTAAAATCACGTGAAAATACAAATCAAAAGCTTATTGACGCTTATATGAAAATGTATGATGACTTAAAAGAAGTGATTTTTGACAATACTGATAAAGAGGAAATTGCAGATGGCGAAAACTGATCTACAGCTTGCTGTTCAGTACACATATGAGCTTTGCGGAAAATATGGGTCAAAAGGATATGCATTAAAAAATATAAATAAAAACGGCAGTCCTACACGTGAATTTGCAAGATTTGCTTATTTGAAATATATGCTCTTCCTTGCTGATTCCAACAATGTTATAAATGAAGCTGAAGTAAATTTCATATGCGAATGTTTGAATATGGAAACATCGGTGCAATATCTTAAACGTTTTCTTAATGAAAACAAAATATCTCAGAAAAGCGTATGTGACACACTTTCTCAGCTGCTTGACTTTTTTACTGATATAGATATGTTGTACGGCGACCCTAGCGGAAGTATATCTCTATTGTTTATTGAAACGATAAATTCTGTAGGAATTATGCTTACTGTAATGGACGGTTCCGCAGACGCTTTTCAGACAAATGCTATTGCACAGATAATGGTAAAACTGCATTCTCAAAGAGCTGCAAACTTAATGCACTGGCAAAGTCCTCTTAAAAATCATGCTGCTCATGTACCTAAAGATTTTTGTATAAAATCAAACTCTCAGGATGATGCTCTTACATCAAATAAAAAAGAAGATGTCACAGCAGAAATAACTGAAGAAATTCATGAAACACTTGATGAACTCATGGAACAGTTACACGGTCTTACTGGTTTAAAACGTGTAAAGGAAGAACTGGATACTTTGATAAATCTTATAAAAGTAAAAAAACTTCGTGAAGAACGTGGTTTGCCAAATCTTTCACTTTCTTTACATATGGTATTTTCAGGCAATCCCGGAACCGGTAAAACGACTGTTGCAAGACTGCTTTCAAAAATTTATTCAAAACTTGGAATCCTTCGCAAAGGTCATCTTGTGGAAACAGACCGTTCTGATTTAGTAAGCGGTTATGTAGGTCAAACTGCTATAAAAACCGAAAAGATAATCAAAACTGCTATGGGCGGAGTATTATTTATAGATGAAGCTTATACTCTAACAGCAAGTACCGGCTCTAATGATTTCGGAATGGAAGCTGTCAATACTCTTTTAAAAGAGATGGAAGACCATAGAGATGATTTCATAGTTATCGTTGCAGGATACCCTGAGGAGATGGAACAATTCCTTGAATCAAATCCGGGACTTAATTCAAGATTCCGCACAAAAATATTATTTGAAGATTATTCTCCGCCGGAACTTATGGATATATTTAAAAATATGTGCAAAAATTATGCTCTCACCCGTACAAAAGAAGCTGAACTTAGTGTTCTAAAGTTTTTCCAGAAACGTTGTGAAGAAAATAATGAAAACTTCGCCAACGCAAGAGATGTACGTAATTTTGTAGACAGTGCAATTTCAAATCAAGCCAATCGAATTGCCAAAATAAGCGGTGATATTTCAAATGATATTCTGACATCTTTAGAGCTTTCTGATGTAGAAAATATTATTCTTAACTAATGAGGGCTGATACAATGAATACATATATAACTAAAAGAAAAAGGCATTTGCGTCCAATGCAGGCAATAGCACTTGGTTTCGCAATAATTATTTTAGCAGGCACTTTTCTTCTAATGCTTCCTATCTCACTTAAAGATGGAAAAGAACTGCCGTTTTATGATGCACTTTTCACATCTACAAGTGCTGTTTGTGTAACTGGTCTTTTAGTAACAGATTCTGCTGATACATTTACAGCATTCGGACAAACTGTACTTGGAATACTTATACAAATAGGCGGACTTGGCATCACAACTATAGGTCTTGGATTTATTTCTATGGCTGGAAAAAAAATACGTATGCGTGATAGAGTTCTTCTTCGTGAAGCACTGAATTACCCATCTATGATGGGATTGCGTGGACTTATAAAATGGGTTATCCTTACCACTTTTATAGTTGAAGCAGTTGGAGCTTTTTTAAGCTTTTTTGTGTTTATAAAAGATTATCCTTTTTGGCACGCTGTCGGTATAAGTGTATTTCACTCTATAGCTTCATTTAATAATGCTGGATTTGATATTTTAGGAGGCGGAAAAGGTCTTTCTGAATATATAAACAATGTTCCTCTAAATTTAATAACAGCGTTTCTAATTATAGCAGGAGGTCTTGGCTTTCTTGTTATAAGTGAAGTTATCAAAAAAAGAAATATCCGCAAATGGAGTCTTCATACAAAAACTGTAATGCTAATGACAGTAATACTCACATTTGGCGGAATGCTTCTGCTTAAAATTGCACAAAACGATATTTCATGGATGTCTGCATTTTTTACAAGTGTTTCAACAAGAACAGCAGGCTTTTCAACTTACAGCATAGGCAATTTCAGCGATGCCGGACTTCTTATAATGATGTTCCTTATGATGATAGGTGCAGCTCCGGGCTCTACCGGCGGCGGTATAAAAGTTACAAGTATATTTACAATATTCCGTGCAATTATAGCCTACCCTTCCGGACGCTCTGTTACAGCATTTAAAAAAAGAATTCCTTCTTCTACTGTAAATTCGGCTTTTACAATATTTGTAGTAGCTCTTAGCGTTGTATTTTGCTGTACATTTATGCTGAGTATATTTGAACCTGATATTCCACTGTCAAATCTTTTATATGAATCATTTTCAGCATATGCAACAGTAGGTCTTTCTACCGGAATAACAGCCGGACTTTGTCTGCCGTCAAAAATATGCATTATAATAACAATGTATATGGGACGACTTGGTTCCCTTACTATCGTAGGTCTTTTTGCAAGAAAACACACACAGCTTACAGAACTGCCGGAAGGGCAGATGCCTATTGGATAATAAAAGGAGAGATTATTGTGAGAAAAAAACAACAAAAGAAATTCGTATATGGCATAATCGGTCTTGGACGTTTTGGATTTGCAGTAGCTGAAACATTGGCTGCAAATGATTGTGACCTTATTGTAGTCGATAAAGATGAAGATAAGATAAATAAAGCGTCAGCATTTACTGATAATGCACATATAATAAATTCTATCAGCAAGGAAAGCTTACAGCAGGCTGGCATACATGAATGCGATGTAGTAATAATTGGAATAGCGGAACAAATAGATGTATGTATTCTTACAACTCTTTATGTAAAACGTTTTGGAGTAAAAAGAATCATAGCTAAAGCAATGAGCGAAGAACAAGGCGATATATTGGAAATGATGGGTGCAGAGGTAATATATCCGGAAAGAGATATCAGACTTGCAAATAAGCTATTAGCTCCTAATCTGCTGGAATATATAGAACTTAGCAATAATATAAACATCATGGAAATTGAAATTACAGAAAGACTTGCAGGACAAAGCATCCTGTCACTTAATGTTCGTAAAAATTATAAATTAAATATTGTTGCAATAAAACATAATAACGATGTAATAATCAACTTCCAGCCCGACTTCCAATTTACTGTAGGCGATACAATAACAGTAATAGGTCATAAAGAAGACATTTCAAAGTTTGAAGCTATACTGTAATAATTTAAAATAAAAGACTTTTGGTTCGATTTATTTAGCAATTAAAAATTGCAGAACCAAAAGTCTTTTTATAATATTATTTTATTGTTTTTTAATTTATCACTCATCTTCCCTTTTGTCGGAATTATTATGATAAAATACCGGCGGATCAGAACGTTTCCATGCCTTTTTATTGTCAGATGTATTTACAGTTTTATTATTATTCAAAGCACCGGCACTCTTTGGTACTATGTGGATCGCATCGGCTGTTTTCTGTTTTTGCTTTGCTGCATATAATGAATAGATACACAGCAAAATATAAGCAACTGATAATAGTGAGGCAAATATCAAACTTACATGAAATGTTGAACCCGGTCCGGATTCCGTAAAGAATGAGGTAAATGCAGAAATATTATGCTTTACAACTGATCTGTCAACATCGCTAACAGCAACAAGCGGAGTACTTGCAATTACTTCTCCGGAAAATTTAAGTTCCAGATTACCCAAAACATCACCTTTTTTTATAGGTGCTGATATATTTTCATTATATGTAGGTACTTTTTGAACAGCCGAAATATCCACATCCTTGCACCACAGCATATTCAAAGAACTTTCAGGCTTTACCAAAACAAAATTACTGCTGCTGCCGCCTGTTACCGGAAGTTCTGCTATCTCTTGGTCATCTCCAATAAGTGTCATATACTGAAAACTTGCAAACGCCCAATCAAGCAATTCTTCAGCATCTTCAATATGATAAAACCGTAATTCTCCCTCTTCGTCTTCAAACGGTGCTCCAAGTAAAATAACTAAATATGTTATTCCATCACGTGTAGCCAGTGTTATAAGATTTCTTCCATAATCATTAAGATTTCCTGTCTTTATACCGGACGCACCCTCATAATAAAAAAGATTGTCCTTTTCAGTCATTGTGTTTGAATGCTTCCACGCCCAACCATTCATAGCATATGAAACAGTTTTGCTCTTTGATGTAGTATTATAAAGATTAGCAGTAGCTATCTCACGAAATCCCGGAACTTTTTCCAAAGCATATTTCGTTATCAACATCATATCTCGTGCAGTTGTTATCTGATATTTATCATAAAGTCCGGTGGCATTTACAAAATGAGTACCGGTGCATCCAATTTCCACTGCTTTATCATTCATCATCTTTACAAACGCCTCTGTACTTCCATTGCCGATAAAATTTGACAAAGCATATGCAGCATCGCATCCTGATGTCAAAAGCATAGCATAAAGGTATTCTGTAACTGTAAGAGTATCGCCTGTACCTATTTCAGCATATCTTATATCATCAGACGCTGCCAGATTCTGAAAATATATATCTGCATCTATATCAAGAGTGATCGTTGTATTATCAATATCACTGCAATTTTCCATTACAACTATGGCAGTCATTATTTGAGCAAGATGAGCCGGCATTTCCTGATGGTCTGCATTTTTTTCATAAATAACAGTACCAGAATCCAGATTCATGATAATTCCGGCATTACTTTTTATAGTAAACGGCGGTGTGAACGTATAGGCTTCTGCTTTTAGTGAACAAGGCAATATCATGCCTATGATCATTGTAATTATCAGAAACGGCAAAATCAATTTTCGCATTGTTTTCATTATAACAACAACCTTTCTTTAATTTAGAACTTGTTCTCATAGGATTTGTGCGTAGATTTTCGAGCATAATTTTAGCGAATGCAAGGAAAAAAGCCGCAGGAATACTGACGTATGGCAAGGATTTTTGACGTGGCAATCGCTAAAATTTGCCGAAAAGATGCGTGCAATATCCTTATGAGAACAAGTTCTTATACATCTCAAAATATAATTCGACTCTTTTCTATATTATTATATCAAAAAAAATCAATTTCGGGAAGACTTTTTTAAAAAATATATTTACCTTTTTCTGAAAATATGATAAAATAACTTTAGAGATAAAATTATACTGCTTTCAAAGCACTTTTGCCAATTTATTTAAGGTGATCACCACAGATGTACAAAAGTAAGGAGGAACAAAATTTGGTTTATGTAACAGGAGATACACACGGAGATTATGACAGATTCAATGATCCTTTTCTAAAAAAGCTTGAAGAAGAGGATACACTAATAATATGCGGTGATTTCGGCTTTATATGGGATGGTTCACCGCAGGAAGAAGCGGTACTAAAAAAGCTTTCTCAAAAAAAATATACAATAGCTTTTGTAGACGGCTGTCACGAAAATTTTGACCTGCTTGAAAGAAAATATCCTTTGAACAGATGGAAAGGCGGGATCATACGCCAAATAGCACCAAATATAGTTCATTTACAGCGTGGTGAAATTTATACTATTGAAGGTGAAAAATATTTTACTTTCGGCGGCGGTCACAGTCAAGACATAGAATATAGAAAAGACACCGGTAATTGGTGGAAACAGGAACATCCTACTCACCGTGAAATTCGCCATGCAATATATAAGCTTCATGAAAACGATTCAAAAGTAGACTATATCATAACTCATGAACCTCCTGCTTCGCTCAAGGATTGTCTTGGAGTAGATGTGCAGCAGCGTCTGGAGATACATACATTCTTTGAAGATATAATAAAAGAATGCGAATACAAAAAATGGTTTTTCGGAAAATGCCATATGGACAGGTTCATACCTCTTAAATATTATGCATTATTTGAAGAAATACTGCCGGTAGAAACACATAAAAAAAGAGGCGTATTCAGACGATAATTAAAAACAGGGCTGAGCATTTTTTAGTGCATCAGCCCTGTTTTTTATACACTCAAAAATTTATCGCTTACATATCCTGTAACACCCTGATAAAATATAACATACCAGCCATCAGTTTTACCATAAACTATAACATTAGAACCATCAGGTATTGTACCGATGACACGACTGTTTACAGATGGAAATTCTCTGATATTCAGATTGCTTCCTCCTGCTGTAACGGTACCCATTTTTACAGGACCTGCATTTATAAACGGTATTCCAAAACAATCACAAAGTGACTCAACAAGATTTATTGCAATAGGAGTAAGATTCTCTCTTATCCATTGAGCATCTTGAATATTATCATGATAACCTATCTCACATAAAACAGCAACTGCTTTAGTTTGAGTGACTTCTCCCAAAGAAGTAGTCGGCTTTGCTGAAGTCTTATCAGGCAAAGGGTATATCATCTTGAAATTATTTGCAATGATAGTTGCAAGTGTTTCACTCGACTTGCTAAGCGGAGAATAATAAATATCTATTCCACGCAGCTTGCCTGAAAGCGACTCTGGAGCAGCATTGCTGTGAAGTGCTAAATGAACATCAAAGTTACCTGCATTTGAGTCAGCAATAGCTCCGACTGCACCACGTGACGGGTCATTTCTTCTGTATTCAATGCCGCTTGCACGGAGATAAGGTTCCATGCGGTCAGCAACTTGATTCATATAAAACTCTTCATTACCGCCGTTTACATAAGGATTCCATTCCTGAGTGGACGGACTTAAAAATACGCTTGGCATTTTTCCTAAAAGCCTCTTTTCCTGTTGGTACAGGCGATTATGCCTGTTCTTTACAGTTTATGCTTTTAATGAGAAATACGTGCTTATTGAGCATATAACCAGATATAATAACCTGTATTTATAGGGAAGATGTGTGGATGTTTGAGCATACTGTCCTTTTTCAACGCAGGCATATGCAAAACTTGCCAACAAGATATACGAATTATCCTATGAATACAGATTCTAATTATATCCTCGTACCAAGCTTCACAGAATACTCATCTCTGAAAGCCGAAAATCTATCTTCATCAATAGCATCACGAATTTTTTCCATAAGGGTATTATAAAAATAAAGATTGTGCTGAACGGCAAGCCTGCCTGCAAGCTGTTCATTTGCCTTGAAAAGATGGCGAACATATGCACGGGAGAAATTCCTGCAAGTTGGACAGTCGCATTTTGGGTCAAGCGGCAGCGGATCTGTTTTATACTTTTCATTTGTAATGTGAACGATACCGTCCCATGTGAAAACAGTGCCGTGACGTGCATTACGGCTGGGCATTACGCAGTCAAACATATCAACGCCTCTGTATACTGCCTCAATGATATTCTGCGGAGTACCGACTCCCATAAGATAACGTGGCTTGTCCTTTGGCATAAAAGGCTCAACCTCTTCAATGATGTGATACATGACTTCAGCAGGCTCACCTACAGCCAGACCGCCTATAGCGTAGCCATCAAGTCCGAACTGTGCTATTTCTTTCATGTGCGAAACTCTCAGCTCATCAAATGTACCGCCTTGATTTATGCCAAACAGCATCTGATTAGGATTGATAGTTCCCTCTTGTGAATTTAGTCTGTCCATTTCTTTATGACAACGTTCAAGCCAGCGTGTAGTTCTTGCACATGAATCTTTTACATATTTAAATGGAGATGGATTTTCCACACACTCATCAAATGCCATTGCAATAGTAGAAGCAAGATTTGACTGTATCTGCATACTTTCTTCAGGTCCCATGAATATTTTTGCACCGTCTATATGTGACTGGAAATATACACCTTCTTCTTTAATGCGTCTAAGCTTAGAGAGAGAGAAAACCTGAAATCCACCGCTGTCTGTAAGGATCGGCTTTTTCCAGTTCATGAATTTGTGGAGTCCACCCATAGTGCGAACAAGTTTATCACCCGGTCTTAAGTGAAGATGATATGTATTGCAAAGCTCCACTTGACATTTCAGTCCTTCAAGGTCGATAGATGATATGCCGCCTTTTATTGCAGCAGCAGTTCCTACATTCATAAAGAATGGTGACTGAATTTTACCATGTATAGTTTCAAATACACCTCTTCTTGCGTTTCGGTCTTTTTTTATCAAATTAAACATTGATCAAAATTCCTCCATATTATAAAATACACATTGCATCGCCAAAGCTGAAAAATCTATATTTTTCTTCAACAGCAACTTTATAAGCATTCATAGTCTTATCATAACCAAGAAATGCAGATACAAGCATAATAAGCGTACTTTCAGGCAAATGAAAATTTGTTATAAGTCCGTCAAGAACTTTAAATTCATATCCCGGATAAATGAAAATATCAGTATTTCCATCATCTGCTACTATCTCACCATTGTGAGATGTAGCTATAGCTTCAAGCGTTCTGCAAGAAGTAGTACCCACTGCAATAACACGTCCGCCGTTTTTCTTGGTCTGTCTTATTTTTTCAGCTGTTTCTTCCGGAAGCATATAATGTTCACTGTGCATCTTATGTTTTAAAACATCGTCTTCTTTTACCGGACGGAATGTTCCAAGTCCTACATGAAGTGTAACATATGCAAGGTCAACACCTTTTTCCTCCAGCTTTTTAAGCATTTCTTTTGTAAAATGAAGTCCGGCAGTAGGTGCGGCAGCAGAACCTATTTCACGTGAATATACTGTCTGGTATCTTTCTTTATCTTCAAGCTTTGCAGTAATATAAGGCGGCAGAGGCATCTGACCTATTTCATCAAGGACAGTATAAAAGTTGCCGTCACAAGTAAATTGCACAACACGGTTGCCATCATCTTTTACTTCTATGACCTCCGCTTTCAAAAGTCCATCGCCAAAGCTGAATTTTGCACCAACTTTTGCCTTTTTACCAGGTCGGCATATTATTTCCCAAATCTTATCACCCTTTTGCTCAAGAAGCAAAAATTCTATAAATGAACCTGTTTCTTCCTTTTTGCCATAAAGACGTGCAGGCAAAACACGTGAGTCATTCATTACAAGCAAATCACCTTTTTTCAGAATATCGCATAAATTATAAAAATGACCATGGGTAATATTGCCTGTCTTTCTATCGATTTCCATAAGTCTTGAATGATCTCTCGGCTCTGTTGGAGTCTGGGCAATATAGCTTTCTGGCAGGTCGTAGTAAAAATCTGACTTTTTCATATTAAAATCTCCTGTTTTTTTTAAAATTCTATTGACATAGAACCGCAAAAATGATATTATAGGAATAAGAACGTAGCAGTTCTAAGGCAGAGGTGCACTTCCGATTAGTATTGTCTGACAGGATGACCAATCCGCTCTATGCAGGCATGAAAGGCTGTAGTGCCGAAGATATAGCTTTGGTCGGGCTGTATCTGGGCAGAGTTCCGAATAGGACTCTGACTGTCATCGTTATGATGGAGTGCTGTCCCATACACATCGTGTATGGCACTTATTCTATTATATCGTATGAGCAGCCGGTTTTCAACCGGTTTTTTCATATTTTTTAGATTTTTGGAGGAATTACAAAATGAAACAGTTTCATGTGGGTATTATTGGTGCAACAGGTATGGTTGGACAGCGTTTCGCAACGCTCCTTGCTGACCATCCGTGGTTTGATGTAAAGGTTTTGGCTGCCTCTCCAAGAAGTGCAGGCAAAACTTATAAAGAGGCAGTAGGCAATCGTTGGGCAATGACAGTTCCTATGCCTGAATCTATGGAAAACATGATAATCATGGATGCACAGGCTGATATTGAAAAAATTGCCGGTATGGTTGATTTCGTATTCTGTGCTGTTGACATGAAGAAGGAAGACATAAAGGCTCTTGAAGAAGCATATGCAAAGGCTGAATGTCCAGTTGTATCGAACAATTCAGCACACAGATTTACTGACGATGTTCCTATGGTAGTACCGGAAGTAAATCCAGAGCATATTGAAATTATCGAAAGCCAGAGAAAACGTCTTGGCACAAAGAGAGGCTTTATCGCTGTTAAGTCAAACTGCTCTATCCAGAGCTATGTTCCAGCACTTTCACCGCTTAGAAAATTTGGCATAAAGAATGTACTTGCTTGTACCTATCAAGCAATTTCCGGCGCAGGTAAAACATTTGAAACATGGCCTGATATGATCGACAATGTTATCCCATTCATTGGCGGAGAAGAAGAAAAGTCTGAACAAGAACCATTAAAAGTATGGGGTACTATTGAGGACGGTAAAATCGTAAAGGCTCAAAGTCCTCTTATTACAACACAGTGCCTGCGTGTACCAGTATCAGACGGTCATACAGCAGCTGTATTTGTAAACTTTGAAAATAAACCTTCTAAGGAAGAAATGCTCGAAATCTGGTCTGAATTCAAGGGCGTTCCTCAGGAGCTTGATCTGCCAAGTGCACCAAAGCAGTTCCTGAATTATTTTGAAGAAGATAATCGTCCTCAGGCTAAGCTTGATCGTATGTTGGAAGGCGGTATGGCTGTATCTATCGGCAGACTCCGTGAAGACACACTGTTTGATTACAAGTTTGTATGTCTTTCCCATAACACACTCAGAGGTGCAGCAGGCGGTGCAGTTCTTTTAGCAGAACTTCTGGCTGCAAAGGGTTATTTTGATAAGAATTAAAAGCGTAAAAATTAAAGCTTTATATTAAAATTTTAAATTTAAACGATTTTGACAAGGAGGTATTTGTAATGAAAAATACAATTTTCACCGGAGCCGGAGTTGCTATCGTAACTCCTATGCTTCCAGACGGAGCAGTTGACTTTGACGGACTGAAAAAGCTTATTGATTTTCAGATAGACGGCGGTACAGACGCAATTATCATTTGCGGTACAACAGGCGAATCTTCTACACTTGATGATGATGAGCATCGTGCAGCTATACGCTGTGCAGTTGAGCATACTGCTAACCGCATACCGGTAATAGCAGGTACAGGAAGCAACGACACAAAGTATGCTATAGAGCTTTCAAAAGAAGCTCAGGAATTGGGTGCTGACGGTCTTCTTGTTGTAACACCTTATTATAATAAATGCACTCAAAAGGGTCTTTATCAGCACTATAAGCAGATCGCTGATAATGTAAATATCCCTATGATACTTTACAATATTCCAAGCAGAACAGGTGTTGCAATCGATATTTCCACTGTTGAAGCATTGGGTCAGCACAAGAATATCGTTGCTGTAAAGGAAGCATCCGGCAATATCGGCTATACAGCTAAGCTTGCTGCAAAATGCGGTGATTTGGTTGACATCTACAGCGGTAATGATGATATGATAGTTCCTATTATGTCACTGGGCGGTAAGGGTGTTATTTCCGTACTTTCCAATATTCTGCCTAAGGAAACTCATCAGATGTGTCAATATTGCCTTGATAATAATTTTGCAGAGGCAACAAAACTTCAGCTTGAATATCTTAAGCTTATAAACACACTCTTTATTGAGGTAAATCCTATTCCGGTAAAGACAGCTATGAATATTATTGGTCTGCCATCAGGTCCATGCAGAATGCCACTGTGTGAAATGACTGATGAACATATCGAAACTATGAAAAAAGTTCTGGCTGAAAACGGACTTCTTAAATAATTTACTAAAAAAATTTAGAAGTTTAAATGAAAGGATACCGCAGCAGCGGTTAAAGGTAAAATATAATGACAAATATTGTAATTTGCGGTGCTAACGGCAAAATGGGTCATACCGTTGCTTCCTGCATTGAGTCACGTGATGACTGCAAGGTAATTGCCGGCATCGATTCATATACAAAGGTTTACAGCGACTTCCCTATTGTAGAAACTCCTGCAATGCTTGCAGAACAGCCTGATGTAATAATTGATTTTTCAAATCCATCTTCTTTGGATTCACTTCTTGAATACGGACTTACTCACAATGTAGCTCTTGTGCTTGCAACTACAGGTTACAGTGATGAGCAGATAACAAAGATAAAGGCTGCGTCTGAGCAGATCCCTGTGTTCTTCACATTTAATATGTCACTGGGTATAAACCTTTTGGTACAGCTTGCAAAAACAGCTGTAACTGTTCTGGGTGACCAGTTTGATATTGAAGTTGTTGAGAAACATCACAATCAAAAGATCGATGCACCAAGCGGAACTGCTATCATGATCGCCAATGCAATAAATGAAACTCGTGATAATCAGTATCATTATGTATACGACAGACACGCAAGACGCATG
>CALESG010000088.1 GCA_937907215.1 uncultured Ruminococcus sp. | reverse complement strand
CCGCATCTACCATAGTATTTGCAGTGATTCTCCTTATGATGGTGGTACTGAATCTTCTCATGCAGTTTACGTATAAAAATGAGAAAACCATTGTGGAGGGCGTTATAAGTCGTGCTGCTATTTCAAATATCAATAAGCCTTATACGGAAAAATTCATTCTTGCAGATGCAGCAATGACAGATAATGGCGACTACATTATTCCTCGTGATGTCCGTGACATTTCTGGAATAACGGTTTATGGAAATATTATCAATAATGGAAAGGCTGCTATATGGTACAGTGCAGGCGGCGGTCTTATGTTTGAGGCAAAAATAAACGGCAAGCAGGAAATGATCTACAAGGACTACGCATTCAGCAAAGATATAACAAATGTTTCAATTGACTTTTCAGACTATAACAACCTCAAATGTGGATATACGCCGATGTCTATTGAGAAGGAACAGATAACAGGAAATTATTTTCTTGTATCAACAATATGGTGGAAGAATTCCAGCAATGTTCCTGACGATATAGACAATAACATTGAGCTGAGCCTTGACAGCATAGAGATCCACTACAAAGACAAGAGAACCATTCCCGCATATACAGAGAGTCTTGTTTCTCATATAAGCTTTTCTGATATTTTTGAAGGTGATATACCTGAAGCTGTCAATGTAACAGGTGCTTTTTATCTTATTTCAGATGAGAATGGCAATCTTATTTCAATCAATAACGGCAATCTTGCAAACCCAATTGAAAATTCGGAAGCAGAAAAATATTTACAGATTATAGGAAAAAGCAATTATGGAAATATAAAGAAGGATAATTACATCTACAACTGTACGGTACACCATACGGACGGATTCAATATCCTTGTTTTCCTAAATGAAAACTTTATAACAAATGCAAAAAGAAACCTTTTCTGTATTTCTATTTTAGTAGCCACAGGAGTATGGCTTATCCTTTTTGCAATAATATTCATAGTTTCAGGCTATGTGGTAAAACCTGTAGAAGAAACAATGGAACGTCAGAAGCAGTTTATTTCAAACGCAAGTCATGAACTTAAAACTCCTGTTACCGTAATATCTGCAGCAATAGACATTATCAGTAGCAAAAAAGGTGAGGACAAGTGGACGGACTGTATAAAAGAGCAGTCGAAAAAAATGCAGTGTCTTGTCAATGAACTTCTCGACCTTTCCAGAATGTTAGAAGTTAACACTGCACGAAATAATTTTAAACGCTGTTCTCTGAGTACTGCTGTTACAAATTCGCTGCTATATTTTGAAAGTCTATTCTTTGAAAAAAACAAGACTCTCAGTCAAAACATAGAAGACAATATCACCATAAATTGTGACGAAAACAAAATATCTCAGCTTGTGGGAATACTCGTTGACAACGCACTTAAATATTCAGATGAAAACAGCACAATTGAATTCACTCTCAGAAGAGAGAAAGACAATGCCGTTATAAAATGCTCAAATCTATGCAGCAACTTTTCATCAGAAGATACATCAAGACTTTTTGAAAGATTCTATCGAAGCAGCAATGACTGTACACAGGAACAAGAAGGTTTTGGTTTAGGTCTTTCAATAGCACAGGCAGTAGCACAGCTTCACAAGGGAAAAATTCAGGCAGATTATAAAAATGGCATAATAACATTCACAGTTACATTACCAATTAAATAATTCTTGTTCAAGCAAATGGCTATTATTCTGACCACACATTTCATTCATAATAAATTCATAAAAACAAAAGCGGCAAGGAGAAATCCGAGTCGCTTTTGCTGTTTCTGCATCACCGGTAGATCAATTTGCATAAATATTTACAACTATTTGAGAAAATTATTATTATTCAATAAACTTTCAATAATAGTCTGTTATAATTAAAAAAAGAAAGGACGGTGTATACCTTATGAAGAAGAAAAAACGTAATCTTCTTTGCGTTCTTCTTTCTGCTGCAATGTGTTTTTCAATGATTCATGCAGAAACAGCAGAGGCAATTACGCTTTACACAGCAAGCGGCAATACGATAACGAAGAACGCCGACCAGATCAAAGGTACAGAGGACGGATATTCCTACGAACTCTGGAACCAGAATGACGCAGGCACAGCTACCATGAAACTTGGCGAAGGAGGCTCATACAGCTGCGAATGGAGCAATATTGAAAATGTTCTTTTCCGCAGAGGCGTTGACTTTGACTGCACCAAGACTTACAAGGAGCTGGGCAATATCAGCATTGAATATGATGCTGATTATGACAATCCCTCCCAGAACACATATCTTTGTGTTTATGGATGGACCAGAGATCCTCTTATTGAGTATTACATTGTAGACTCATGGGGAAGTTGGAGACCACCGGGAGCTAATTCCACAGTGGGTACTATCAATGTCGATGGCGGCACCTATGACGTTTATGTCACAGATAGAATCAATCAGCCTTCCATTGATGGCAATACAACATTTAAACAGTACTGGAGCGTAAGAAGAAGCAAACGTACAAGTGGCACAATCAGCGTAAGCCAGCACTTTGCTGAGTGGGAAAGACTGGGCATGCAAACAGGTAAACTCTATGAAGCAGCTCTTAATGTTGAAGGTTATATGAGCAGCGGCAAGGCTGATGTTAAAAAGAATATTGTTACTGTGGGCGGAGAAATTACTCCGATAGAACCAATTCAGCCTATTAAACCGAATGAAAACGGTTACTATTTCCAATCCACTTTTGAAGATGGAAAGGATGACTGGGAATCCAGAGGAGATGCATCTGTAAATATTGTTTCCAGTGACGCATATGAAGGAAGCAAGTGTCTTAGCGTTGTAGGACGCACTGATTCATGGAACGGTACTGCAAGATACCTTGATACTACCACATTTGTTCCTGGAAAATCTTACAGTTTCAGCACTATGGCAAGACAAGATATTACTGCATCAGAGGAATTCAAATTAACTCTCCAGTATAATCTGAACGGCGAAGCTAATTATTCAACAATTGCAGAGGCAACAGGCAAAAAGGGTGAGTGGACTCAGCTGGCAAATACAAGCTACACGATTCCTGAAAATGCAACAGACCTTCTTGTCTATGTTGAAACTGCAGACAGCACAACTGATTTCTATATCGACAATGCAATTGGTGCTGTAGACGGTACTGTTATAAAAGTTGATATACCATCACCAAAAGGTGATGTGAATTCCGACGGCAAAGTGGATAAAAATGACGCAGCACTTCTTCAGAAGTATATTGTAAAAATGAATGTGAGTATTGACCTTGAAATCGCTGATATGAATGATGATGGAAAGGTCAACATCAATGACCTTTGTATTCTGAAAAGTACAGTTTCATAAGGCGGTTAATTAGAAATATTTTCTAAACGGGCAAGTCCTATTTAGCGAAAAAGGCTTTTTTGCACTCAAAAATTCCCCTACAACATTATTTGCAGAAAAAACCTCATAATCCGATATATACGCTGATTCATAAAAGGATCAGCGTTTTTATATTATTTTCGTAACCATTAAGATTCGCATTTTCAAGTAGTAGAGGCAATACACGATGCAGGCATGGGTTCATTTGCTCTTGGTTTAAGAATCGCTGTTTAAATTATATATAAAATGAAATACGCTAAGTTTATATAATAGTCGGAAACACAGACACGTATAGTTTCCAAAAAAACCTTTTGCAGTAGTAAAAATAAGGTTGGTTCACAGTCTATTTACTTGTTGAAATACCGTGATGTTTCTTATTGCTCATCTTGACAATTGTTGCAAAATATGATATGATTATGTAAAAATAATATAACGAGTAAAGGATGTAAATATGAATAAAAAAGAAGATCCGGTAATGGCAAAACGTTTTGAAAATTATGAAAGTATTTGTCATGAACTTGAAAACCAAAAATATAATAAATCTAAATCTACAATTTCATTTTTAAAAGCAAATATTATGGCGTTTGTAACTTCTGGACCAGTGGCAGTGATTTTATTTATAATTTATTTTTGTGTAAACATTAAAACTTCGGAAAATCTGACTTTTAAAACTTATTTTGAAATTATGGCAGCATTGCTAGTATCTATTCCTGTTCATGAAGGCATTCATGGAATATTCTTTGCTTTATTCTGTAAAAAGCACTTTAAAAGCATTGAGTTCGGTATAGTATGGAAAAATCTTACACCATATTGTCATTGTAAAGAACCATTATCAATTTTACAATATTACATAGCACTTCTTGCACCAATGCTTTTTCTTGGAATAATTCCTTCTGTAATTGCCATTGTTGCAGGTAATTTATTTTTGCTTGCAATT
>CALESG010000087.1 GCA_937907215.1 uncultured Ruminococcus sp. | reverse complement strand
GGATACGGCGGATGACGTATTGAAAAAGAATCCAGATGCAGACAAAGCACGTATCTGCCAGATGCTGTATAGTTATCTGGCTTTACGACATATAACAAAAGGTAGAAATGTGAAAGTGAAGTACGAGCTGTTTGAGCCGTCTAAAAATATGGGCTATATCAGTGTGACAGGAAGAAAAATTGATTATCAGAATAGTAAGGTATTCAAAACTGTTACAGCATTGGCAACGAATTTTGAAGCTTATCCAAAAACAAACGGTACAGTTCAGCTCAACTTCACGTTTCACAAATTAAGAAAGAAGCGAGGAGATGGTTGCAATGGAAAGTGTGATTAAGTGTTTTGACGTAGTAAATATGATGGTTGAAGAGGCGAGTGACCGATTTAAACCATTATGGAAAGTCGATAAGGAGAAGCTGGATATCCTTCATGAGTATTGTGATGCGATTGACGGGATCTTAAAAGAGTTTGCAGGAGATTCGGTCGATGTAGATATTGATGAGATTAAGATGACAATCAGTATTACGATTGAATGCGAAGATTTAACAATCGAATCAAAAGAACATCAGTTCCATCAGCTTGTAGAAAGAGCTGTCAAGTTTAGCTTTTCAAAATCATCAGAGAGAGAAGCAATGTGTGTGAACTTTGTGTTCCCGAGTGTTTGGGATAAAGCAATGTAGGCTGGAGGTAACCTGCGTGAACAATAAGAGACGAGAACTGTTAAGAAATGCGACAGATTTGCTCGGTAAGGCATCCAATATGGTTCAATCGGCATTAGATTCAGAGCAAGACTGTCTTGATAATATGCCAGAGAATTTGCTGGATAGTGAGCGCTGTCAAAAAATGGAGGATGCAATAGAAAGATTAGAGGAGGCTGTGGAACAGATCGATAGCGCAAAGGACTGTATCAATGAAGCCTCCGCATAGGAGGTAAAGGTATGTGGAGTTTATTTGGATTGCTGGCGGTCGGCGGGTTCATTTTGGTAAAATATATCAGTGATTCTTCAACAACTAAGGCTGTTGAGTTGAAAAGAGAGAAAGCTGAAAATATTAATAAGCTATTAGAGATGACATATGACGATGAGATTTCTCTCGACGAATCACTCAAGGATGAGGAATGCAGAGAAAAATTACTATCATCAATCAATGATGACATGGAATATATATACGGTAAACAATGGCATAGTTTACTTGAAAACTTAACATATTCATCAGCGATTTATGATGAGCTAAACACGATATGGGGAGTTGTATTTCATCTATTATGTGCCAAAAATGGAAAAATAGTATTGAATCAAAGAAACTATTCATTAGCTGGCAATCCAGAACTCTGCAAACAAAAGGTAAGAGCGTGCGAAATGATTGAGAGATACATCAAATGCGAACACCCAGATTTAGAACTGGTATTTATTCCCGGATGGAAAGTATCAACATCATCTGTGCAATTAAGCCATCACGAAGAAATTTGCATGGGAAAACTTTGGTGGAAATATAATCTTCCAGTATTAAACAAAGAGCAAATGTCACATATTAAAAAGTTATGGTAGTTTCCCCAAACTATTGAAATCTCATTGACAGTCAGCGCTTTATATGCTAAAATTACATCGAATCGAACGAATGTTCGTAAATACCCGAACAGAATTGCATAAAAAGTAGCCGTGCAACAACCACGAAACACGGCTACAACCAGCGTTGCGACAGCAACACCACAAAGATCACGCTTATACAGCAACAATAAGCGTGTATTAACACGTAGTGGAGAAATATGCCACTACGATTGGAATACATGCCCACTATTAGAACACATATTCTGATTGTAGTATACCACACCACTGCGAAAAAGTCAATGGAGGAATGCTACGAATGAATGAAAAAAATGGAAATAATAGAAAAAAGATCCTGCTTGTCGATTTATTAGAATATATTGCAAAGTATCAATATGCTAGATATATTTTTTCGAGCCACTATAATGATGAGTGTTTGAATGAGAACGTAAATAATCACACTCTTAGGATGAATCTGGTATTTAAAGAAATGTCTATCAAATTCAATCCAAATCAAATTTTACTGTATAATTTCATGGATTTTAAGTCAACAAATTCCCAGTACGTTATACTTGATAGGGTAAAATATGCCAGAATAAAAGAGATGGCGACTGGAATAAAGATAGATTTTGTGAGTGGAAATCTATTAGATGATATTGATAATCATACATATACCGTATTTGCGGAGTTTGTAACTAAGTAAATTATTTTTTTAGCTTGACAAAAAGGGCGTGGTATGCTATTCTTTAACTGTAAACAAAACAGAAATAAATTACAGTGAAAGGAGTGGCAACCTTTGAAGAGCAGTAATAATACAAGAAATCCGAAGATTGGAGAGATCTACCTTGTGTATTTTGACGGTAGCGGAAATGAACAAAAAGGATTTAGACCTGGATTGGTATTCCAGAACAACGTGGGAAATGAACACAGCCCTAACTTAATAGTTTTACCACTTACGAGTGCGCTGAAGAAGACTAATCAGCCAACACATGTATTTATTCCAAAGGAGGTTGGACTCCGTAAGGATAGTATGGTATTATGTGAGAATCCAAAATGTATGTCAAAATACAAACTTGGAGAGTATATCACTACATTACCAGAAGAATATATGGCACAAGTTGCTGTTGGTAATATATTGTCTTCATCAGCAATAGCGTTCATAGATCCAGATTTACTGATGAGCGTTTGGCAGAAGGCGTTAGCGTTAAATGCGATAGCTAATTAGGAGGGACGCATGTACAATGAAAAAATAAAACATCAGTTTATGAGAGAGCAGATGGAGGCTACTCCGTGGAAAATGAATTTGTGTGAGCTAATATTTAATAGTACACAAGCATATGAAGAAGAGTGGAATGCAGATCTATGTACCAGGTCAGCTGAAGAGCTTCAACCCATGTTAAGTCATATAACGGGATTTCGGGCTAGAAGCAAATGGTCAAGACTTATTATACTCAAGGACTATGTTAAATGGTGCATAGAAATGGGAGTAGACGGTGCTTGCTCTGGAATGTTGGAAGTTCAAACAGTTGGATTGGATAAGGTCAAACAGCAGACAGTTGCGAACCCTAAACATCTGCAAAGCTATTTAGATGCGATATGTGAACCTGCAAATAAGAAGGCTACAGATAATATATATCGCTGCTACTATTGGTTAGCATACGCTGGTATGGCGGAAGAAGATATATTAAAAGTGAAATGCTCGGATGTTGATTTCGCAAAGCTCAGGGTGAATTACGAATCACGATACACGGTTGTCCCGATTTATCCTGAGAGCCTAGATGCTTTTCATAATTGCGTAGAATTAGATCAATTTCTATTTATACATCCGAACTACTCAAAAGAAATATGGAAAGACAGAGCAGAAGGGGACACATTGATCCGAGGTATTAAATCAGTACCTACATTAAAAGCTTTGAGAGTGGAATTATCAAGAAGATCAAAGCAAAACAGCGACAAGACGCCGCTGAAGTTGAGCTATTTTAGAGTATGGATGTCTGGAGTATTCTATAGAATGTATGAGCAGGAGATAATAGGAGTCCCGCCAGATTTCAATGCCATAGCATATCAACAAATGGAAGGAAAGACTTATAAGTTGGATAGCGGAAGGAACACGATGGAAGCGAAGCGAAGACAGCTTGTAAGAGATTACGAAGAAGACTACGAAAGATGGAAGCTTGCGTGGTTTTTATAATATTATTTGAGCAAATAGCTCAGTTGATCGCCTACTACGAGGTAGGCTTTCAATTACATACATCATGCTAATTAAATAATTT